>JAFGDW010000212.1 GCA_016931935.1 Candidatus Zhuqueibacterota bacterium
ACAGGAATCTATGACCTCGCAACGTTTGCAGAATTAAAGCATTAGTGGTCACAGATTTTTCGTCGCGGAATTTATCCTGAGCTTGACGAAGGACTCCTCAAAATGACAAAAAATTGAGTTTTCGGTCAGGCACTAATTATAAAATTTGCACTACTTGTTAATAAAAATAAAAATCCATTGCTCTCAAAACAATTAAAATGTATATTACAGGCAATGTGTTTTCAACTAATAAGGAAAATATTCTTATATGATTAATGTAAGAAATCTCACGTACCGATACCCCGGAAATCCTGATCTCACACTAAAAGGCTTGAACTTTTCGATTGATCAGGGAGAAATTTTCGGTTTCCTGGGACCAAGCGGCGCCGGAAAAACAACCACACAAAAAATTTTGATTGGTATTCTGAAGAAATACGGCGGACACATTACAGTGATGGGACGGGAACTCAGCACAATGAAATCCGACTATTACGAAACCATCGGTGCGTCATTTGAATTCCCCAACCTGTTCACACGCTTCACAGCACTGGAAAACCTCACATTTTTCAAACGGCTATACAGTGTGGAAACTGTAGCGCCAATGAAATTGCTGAAAATGGTCGGGCTTGATGCGGATGCCAACACGCGTGTTTCCGATTTTTCCAAAGGGATGAAAATGCGCCTTAATTTCTGTCGCTCATTGCTGAACAATCCCAAACTCATTTTTCTCGATGAGCCGACCTCCGGGCTTGATCCGGTGAATTTGACGAAGATTAAAAATATCATTCTCGCCGAGAAAGCGAACGGAAAAACCATCTGCATCACCACCCATGACATGCATGTGGCCGACAGTTTGTGCGACCGGGTGGCGTTCATCGTTGGTGGCGAAATTGCATTAATTGACTCACCACGAAATCTAAAGCTTCAACACGGCAAACGGACGGTTCGCGTTGAATACCGGGAAAACTCGTCTTTCAAGCAAGTTAATTTCGAATTGGAAAATCTCCACGCCAACGCTGATTTTCAGACAATCATCAAAGATAAATACATCGAAACCATTCACACACAGGAAGCGACGCTCGACGATATTTTCATTAAAACCACCGGGAAGAGTTTATTATGAGAATTCTATACGCCATTGGCTTCGACATCCGGTTTCAATTCCGGCATGGATTCTACTATGCCTACCTGTTTGTGAGCGTATTCTACATCCTTGGACTATTAAGTCTAACCAACATCGACTTCCGACAAACCGTCACTACATTAATGCTGTTCACTGATACCACCATGCTGGGTTTCTTTTTTATTGGTGCCCTGGTGCTGCTCGAAAAAAGCCAACGGATTCACGAAAGTCTGTTTATCACACCGTATCGTCTGTATGAGTACTTCATTTCCAAAGTTGTTTCATTGACAATTATTTCAATGACATCTTCGCTGGCAATCGTACTGGCGGTTCATCGGCACATCGAGCATCCGGTTATTTTTGTGCTCGGGCTGGCACTTAGTTCATGTTTTTTTACACTATTCGGATTTATATTTGCCGCACGCGCCAATAATGTGAATGACTACTTTGCCAAAGCACTCGCCCTCGGGATGGCGATGTCGCTTCCCCTCATCGATTTTCTGGATGTTTTTAAATCATGGATTTTCTATTTGTTTCCAAGCCAGGCAACGCTTATTATGATTAATAGCGCTTTCAAAGATTATTCGATTGCCGCAATCATCTATTCAATTGTCAGTTTAATTGCATGGTCTGCGCTGATTGCACGTGTTGCCTATCGGTCGTTCTATAATAACATTATTTATAAAATCGGATCTGGCGTATGAAAAAACTAATCGCTTTATCCATTGCGGATGCAAAAAATATTTCACGGGATTCCACGTTGCTATTAATCCTGTTTGGGCCATTTGCGGTGTTTGGGTTGCTGAAATTTTTAATTCCGTTTGCAACAAGTATGTTGCTAGATAAACTTTCATTTGAATTCATACCTTACTACCCGCTGATTGTCAGTTTCATGATACTGATTCCCTCAATGATGTTTGGGCTGCTTACCGGATTTGTCATTCTGGATGAACGGGATGAGGAGATCATTTCGTATATCGCCATCACACCATTGCGCCGAACCGGGTATCTGGCCTACAAGATTTTGTCGTCATTTGTTGTCAGTTTTCTGTTCTGCTTTGTCGTGATTTATCTCACTGGATTGTCAACAATCCCCTGGAAATACGCTCCTGGGATAGCTGCAATGGTCGCTTTGGAAGCACCGATAACCACTTTTTTTCTGGCTGCATTTGCTGAAAACAAAGTGGAGGGGCTCGCTCTGAGCAAAGTGGTCGGCATTATGTTCTTTGCGCCATTTATTGCCTATTTTGTTAAATCGGGGTGGAGTTACGTTGCTGGCATTTTTCCGCCATTCTGGATCACGAAAGCGTTCTTTGCTGCTCAAGCCGGAGCGTCTTCGTATTGGTTGTTTTTATTCGCTGGTGTGATTGTGCACGTGATATTCATTTTCTTATTGGTGAAAAAGTTTGTTGATAATGAACGATGATTTCGCTTTGCTGATTGCACTGGTTGCCCGGCAGTGCGCAAGGAAAAGCATTGTATTGCAATAACGAACAGTGAAAAGTCACTTTTTTTCCAGTAATGTAAGTATCAGAACGGAAGTAGTTGTTTTGTTTTACATATAATTACTGATGATAAAAATCAATGAGAGCTTTCAATGTCCGGTTGGTTTCGTGAACGTCGCCGAAAAAAACTCACACAGGCTATTTTCCCTTCTGCATGGGAAGATATAATTCGTCGGAACGTGGCTCACTACTGCATGCTTGAAGATACCGAGCGCGCACTCCTGCGCTCCATCATCCAGGTATTTATCGCTGATAAAAATTGGGAAGGTGCGGGTGGATTGGAACTCGATGACGAAATCCGTGTCACAATTTCTGCTCAAGCATGTTTACTTCTGCTGGGCGTGCCTCACGATTATTACCAAAACGTCCAAACCATTATTGTCTATCCTTCTACTGTGGTTCCACCGCAACGTAAACTGCGTGCGTTTGAGATTTCGAACGCTCCACTGGATATGGAACTACCAATTCTCGGACAGGCCTTCCTGCAAGGACCTGTGATCATCATCTGGGATGCAGCCTTGCGTGGAGGTCGTCATCCGGAGCTTGGGCATAATGTGATTTATCACGAATTCGCCCATAAACTCGATATGCTCGATGGCGCCGCAGATGGCACCCCACCATTGCGCGACAGGGCTGAATATCGCGAATGGAATCGCATTTGTTCGCGTGAATATGCACGTCTCAGACACGATATTGAAATGGGTAAGAAATCATTTCTTGATGCCTACGCTGCGACGAATTCGGCAGAGTTTTTTGCTGTCGCAACGGAGCAGTTTTTTGATCAGCCGCGGATAATGCTCGCACAAGCGCCGGACCTTTATCGTGTTTTGCAAGAATACTATCGTCAGAATCCGGCTGAACGTATGACTAGAAAGAACTGCAAAAAGGAAAACAGTGATTTCAGTTTGGCTGTATAGATTTTTTTTGTCGGAGCCGTTTACAAATAATTCATATAATTTAATATTCATTTTGACTCATTCCCCATCTTTTACAATTCCGTCAAATACGCCAAATAAACTACCTTTTGCTTGACATTTTTATCGATACCTCTTATATTAAAAAACTGTTTTTAACTCCCCATTATTTCTCACATCTTCAAAAAAAGCGAAAATCAAATGCAATACAACGGAAAAAATATTCTTATCTTATACGTAACCTTCATCACGATTATTATCGGAATGAATAACCTTTGGGCAAAAGAGATCACGTACATTCATCCGCTACCGAATAGCAAACTAGTATCCCCAGCCACATCCATCATCGTTCGGTTCAAAAATAAAATCAATACGAGCGAAGTAAAAAATGTGAAATTTTCAATTTATGGGGAAATCAGCGGCCAGCATGATGGACAATTAATAAAAGCCAGAAAGAATCGAACCATCATCTTTCAACCCACGCGCCCGTTCGATCCGGGGGAAAAAGTACAGATCGGCATACATTCGCAGTCCCCCACAATTTCTATTTCTCAGATGTTCACAACTTCTCCCAACTCTCAAAACAGCCGTACATCTTTTATGCCGGATTCCACACTCGTACAAAATACATCCGCAACTTCCGTTGATGAGACGGTCAATGTAATTAATGGTGTATCTGTCCCCAGTGATTTCCCGATATTTAAACCGACAATTAATACGAATCCATCGGACGGGATGTTATTTGTCAGCAATTACGATAGAAACTATATTATGATTCTACATAATGATGGCAGTCCGTATTACTACCGCAAATCAAACTCTCGCTGCTGGGATTTTACGATTCAGCCGGATAGTGTGATCTCTTACGTGGCGGGACGCACACCGGTAACGCTGGATAATCATTTTGAAGAGATCAATCGATACCATTGCAGCAGTAATTATGAAACAGATCATCACGAATTCAGGTTGTTGCCAAACGGGAACGCGCTGTTGATTGTTGAAGATATTCAAATAATTGATATGAGTCAACTGGTTGAAGGGGGAAGAACGGAGGCCAAAGTCGTCGGCAACCATATTCAGGAGGTGGACCCGGATGGGAATGTGCTGTTCGAATGGCGTTGTTGGGATCACTACAATATTACTGATGCATTACACGAAAACATGAAATCCCCGGTGATTCACGCTGTTCACATGAACGCAATCGATGTGGATTTTGATGGAAACATCCTGGTCTCCAGCCGGCACTTGGATGAAATCACCAAAATTAATCGCACGACCGGTGACATCATTTGGCGATTTGGCGGTCTGAACAATCAGTTTACATTTTTAAATGATCTGGACGGATTTACTTATCAACACGATATTCGCGCTGTTCCCGGCAAGCCGGGCAATTACACCATAATGGATAATGGTAATTTCCATGATCCTCGATACTCCCGCGCAGTTGAGTATAAACTGGATACGCTCACCATGACGGCTGAAAAAGTTTGGGAATATCGCCATGAACCGGACCGATATACAAAATGGATGGGCAATGTCCAACGACTGGAAAATGGAAATACAGTGATTGGTTGGTCATTAAATTCACTCCCCAAAATGACAGAAGTTACTTCCGACGGGAATATTGTCTACGAGGCCAATTTCCTATCAAACAACACGAGCTATCGCGTACATCGGTTTGCGTGCACTGCGAAAGCTGTTCGCCCGTATTTGATTGCCGAATCGTTTAGTGATCGGATTTGCTTGATTTTCAACCAATTTGGAGCCACTAATATAGCAAAATATTATATCTATGCTGATACAACGGATTATCCATCGATTCGAATCGATTCGACGACAAATCCATACATTAATTTAACAAATTTCGATTATCGAAAACGCTACTACTTCCGTGTGACCAGTGTGGATAGTGACGGAATCGAAAGCGATTTCTCCAACCAGGTGAATGCCTACGCCCAATTTATAGAACCCGGACAGAATTTGATAAAAAATGGTGACTTTTCACTGGAAGATGACTTTTGGCTGGTAAACGTAGATGACATTGACGCCGATTGGGAGATCGACGACACCGGGCTATTTCATGCTCTCTTATATTCAAGCAATGGTGATGCCGAAAATTTTCAGCTAATTCAAAATGGTATTCAATTAATATGGGGAAAACACTATCGACTGAAATTTGATTGTTATGCTGAGCCAAACGGAATACTCGAAATCAAATTAATAGATGACGATTCATCCATCAATTACGGACAATTTGGATTTGTCTCCATTTCGCGTCACAAACAGAAGTATTTATTTGAATTCACAATGGATCAAGTTTCTACCAGTAGTGCAATGCTATGTTTTAATTTTGCTTATTCAATCGGCGATTTCTACCTGGATAATGTTGAGCTGTCGGAAAAAACCACAGCCATTGGCATCGATGATGATGACGATACAATCACCGATCAATCATTCTGTGTGCATGATAATTATCCCAATCCATTCAATTCAACTACTAATATCCGATATTCAATTCCACAATCAGAAAAGGTTATGATTACGGTATACAATATACGCGGCCAGGTTGTGTTGGGGAGACAACTGAACAGCCAACCAGCCGGAGAGCATCTTTTCCAATTTGATTCATCAGCTATCAGCTCAGGCATATATTTTTACCGGATTACCGCCCACTCTGCAACGGGGAAGCAAATTAACTCGGACATTATTAAAATGGTATGTATTAAATAGTAATATGAATGGTTAGTTGAAAATAATAGTTGATTGAGATTTAACAACTTATCAGAGTTCGACAGCATATATTCTAAGCTTATCAGAGAACTTACCGTGAAGATTGCACTTCAGCCTGAGCGTAGTCGAAGGCGATCCGTCCGAATGGTTATTCACTTTGGTAAAGAATAAAGTTTACGTCGTACTCATGAAGAAGAAGTAATTCAATTTACAAAATCCTCAACGAGCCGGGAAAAATTTAGTTGATTAATAAAGCCCCAGGCTTTCAATGCTTCAAACGATTTCCATTAAAACAAAAAAGGTGACCCGTAAACAAAGAGTCACCAATATTAAATTAGCTTATATTGAATTGTTTTATTGTCCGGATATTTTCTTCCGGGCAAAAGAGACGCCTGCTAATCCAAGCAGCCCCATTCCCAGCAAGCCTAATGACGCCGGCTCGGGAACCGGAGCGCTTTCATCCAGATATCCCAGTGTAACATTATCAATCACCGGAGCGGTCGCACCTTCAACTCCCCTCAGATCAAATCCTGTGAAATACTCACCACCAGTTGTTGCAAATCCATAAAACTGTAACGAATTTGCAACATTCGGGACATTCTGACTGAAATATGAATATTCCCTCACACTTGTTTTAATGATGACATCCAGTGTTGCCAGCGATCCAAGCCACCCCAGATCAAAAGCAAACATATTAAATTGTGATGCAGCATCGATCGAACCCTGGTTTGGAGTGAAAAAGTCGTTACACATTACATTGCTTATCGGTTTATAGAGTGTAGCAGTTCCTACAATAAGGTTTACATTATTTGTATATGTCACTCCGTCCCGGTAAAACATTGGTCCCGGAGTTGAGAAACCGCTGCCGAAATCATCAAAGCCGTAATTATAAACGATTGTTCCCTCCAAATCAAATGCAGATCGCATGGTAAATAAATTTAGTTGAGCAAATAACTGCCCGTTAATTGTAAGTATCAGTAAAAATGCAAACAGCACTTTTTTCATATGTACCCCCCGAAAAAATTAATTGCATTAATTACCATAAGCTAATTTAACAGAAGTTTAACAACAATAATAATGCCTGAAAAAAGGATGGCTTAACATTAATAATATCAGATTGGATTTATCTGATTCCCTAAATCCATTGTATCAGCATGAAACAGTATTTAAACAAATTACATTTATGTTAGACGTAGATCATGTCGATTCCTAAAATATCAAGTACGGAAAAAATCAATGGGTGAACATTTTACACAGTTATGGCGTTTTATTGGTAACCATTCAATATTGGATGGTATTTGTAGATGCAATTCATGAATTGCATCAACAAATCATCGAATTTTGAGCGGATACTTTTACGATATATAAAATTTTGAATCAATAAAGCATTCACTAAAGCGGGGAATTTGATGGAACCTTCCGATCGATTTATTATTGTGATTTTTGGAGGATCAGGCGATCTCACCAAGCGTAAATTAATGCCTGCTTTATATAATCTATTTCAGAAAAATCAGCTTCCGGATAAATTTGCAATTATCGGCATTGGCCGGACAGCCTTCACGGACGATTCATTTCGTGAAGTTATGGCCGAGAACATCCGCACATATTCACCACCAGACATAACTGACAACATAACCATGTCAACTTTTTTTAAGAATGTTTATTATCAAATAGTCGACTCAGAAGTCGCAAACGATTATCTGCGACTAAAGCAGAGAATTGAATTTATCGACGAACAGTTACAATCTGGCGGGAATTATGTGTATTACCTTTCAACATCACCTCACCTATTTCAGGTGATTGCTGATAATCTTGGACAACAGCAAATGAACATCGAATCCAACGACAGTGGTTGGAAACGACTTGTTGTTGAGAAACCATTTGGTTACGATCTTAAAACTGCCGTTGCACTCAATAACGGGTTGCAGCGTGTGTTCAAAGAAAATCAAATTTACCGGATCGATCATTATCTCGGCAAGGAAACTGTCCAGAACATTCTGGCATTCCGGTTTGCCAATGGCATTTTCGAACCGTTGTGGAACCGCAATTATATTCATCACGTGGAAATTACTGCCGCAGAAAAAATCGGCGTAGAAGATCGCGGTCTTTATTATGATGGCACAGGCGCCGTGCGGGATATGGTCCAAAACCATTTGCTACAAATTTTGGCAACTATCACCATGGAACCGCCATCGCAATTTAATGCTCCTGCGGTACGTAATGAAAAGATCAAAATATTTGAATCAATACGGCCAATTACCCCACAGGAGGTGAGCAAATACGTTGTGCGAGGTCAGTATGCAGAATCGGTTGTTCGCGGTCGCACGGTATCCGGTTATCGGTGTGAGAAAAATATCAAGCCCAGTTCACGTATCGAGACGTTTGTGGCCATAAAAATGTTCATTGACAACTGGCGTTGGGGCGGCGTACCATTTTACATTCGCACTGGCAAACGGCTGCCCAAACGCATTACCGAAGTCGTCATTCATTTCAAGAAAACGCCACATCGTCTGTTTCAACGTGCTCGTTCCGCAGGCGTCGAAGAAAATCAGCTAATCATCCGTGTGCAGCCCAATGAGGGAATTCTCCTGCAATTCGGTATGAAACGTCCGGGCGCAGGATTTGACATTGAAAATGTCAATATGGATTTTCACTACAAAGATTTGTCCGATACGCCAATCCCCGATGCTTACGAACGGTTGTTACTGGATTGCCTGCACGGCGACGCCACATTATACGCCCGCGCCGATGCTGTGGAGGCATGTTGGTCGTTTATTACACCAATATTGCACGCATGGAAGAAAGATCGCTCGATTAAATTATTCACTTATCCTGCAGGAAGCTGGGGACCAAAACAAGCATGTGATTTGTTCGATGATCCTGTGGATAATTGGCATTACCCTTGCGGCGAATTGATGGAAGAAGGAGAGTATGGTGAACTATGAAACCCAGGCTGAACATTTCGCAAACAACAGATGAGGTGATTGCTCAACTCGTTTCAGAATTTGAAACATGGATAGTGAATGGCGCTCCCCCACTAACGATGGCTCTCTCCGGAGGCTCCACGCCCAAACAATTTTTTCACGCTTTGGCTCTATCACCTACAGCAACTACGCTTCCCTGGAGAAAATTGCATCTGTTCTGGGGCGATGAACGTTGTGTGCCCCCCGATCATCCCGATAGCAATTACCGAATGACCAAGCAATATCTGCTTGATAACATTACTATACCGCCCGAAAATATCCATCGCATTCGGGGCGAAAACAATCCGAACGGAGAAGCCATCCGATATGCCGAGGAAATCGAACAGTTTGTCCCCGGCCGATTTGACGGCGTGCCAGTGTTTGACTGGATATTATTAGGTATGGGAACCGATGGACACACTGCATCAATTTTTCCCAACGATGATCCTAAGGTTGAACCCAAGGGTTATTGTGCTGTTGCTACCCACCCACAATCCCGACAGCGACGGATTTCATTAACGATGCCACTGATCAATTATGCCAAACGAATAACTTTTCTGGTGACCGGAGCAAGCAAGGCTGAAATGGCGAAACAAATCCTGAAATCACCAATGAAAGGCTTGTTGCCAGCAGCACAGGTAAACCCGATCCATGGTAACTTGGAATGGTATTTGGATGCAACAGCGGCGGCTTTGTTATCTTCATAATCGATTCGTTTCTTATATGCGTATCGCAACCAATCTACTCATCTGATAAAAAATACTTGCAATTCTGTTTAAATTATGATTAATTGGAATATAAATTAAAATGATTATGAACATAACGCAGCTAGAATAAAAAATATATTGCTTTTTTAGTTTAAATAGTGTACATTATGACA
>JAFGDW010000008.1 GCA_016931935.1 Candidatus Zhuqueibacterota bacterium
ATTTCTTAGAGGAAGAGATTATACAAATCCTGCCAAAGGTCCGTGAAATCCTGTCTAAAATATGTTTTAACATTTTCTGCCAAAAAAATGTCAGAAAATAATTTCTCAGTTACTAAAATGAATGATTGGGTGTTTTATCGTGCCGCCTCAGGCGGATACTGGAATTTCATAGCTGAGGGAGGGATTCCGGCATTCCGCTCGTAAAATGCCGGAATGACATGGAACGCTGAGAGACCTAATTTTCTTACGCCAAATTAACGTTACTATTAATTCACAACATATCCCATAATTCATCCATGGAGGTTCCTATGAAGGATTTTCCAAGCAGCAATTTGAATTCCGATGAACTTTAGACGGCGGCTGACCGTATCGAAAAAATTATTGGGAATGGAATCGCTACCGATCCGTTTATTACCCAGTTTCATCCACAGTTAACACAAAGTAATAATGAGTTAAATAGCGCGCTCGGCAATACGCGCACGAGCTCATTTACCAAACCACTTGCCGATGCCGATAGTCAACGCGATGCGGCGTTTATTGGTTTACGCGATTATGCGAAAGCGTTTGAAAATCATCGCGATCCGGTCAAGTCGCAGGCGGGACGAATATTAACCGAAATTTTTCAGCAACGCGGCTGGCCGATGTATCGGTTGGGCTATACGGTGGAGTCATCCCAATTGCAGGTATTAATCACCGATCTGGAGTCGAGTAAAGCGCATGAGGCCATTCAGGCTATCGGCGCTGAGCAATGGCTCGCTGATATGAAGGAAACGCAGCAGCTATTTGAAGTATTGTATCAACAAAAAGTCGATGCCGAGTCTGTGGAAGACTACCCGTTATTAGTCGAAAAACGGAAACAGGTCAAACGTATGTAGGTGCTATTTTGAATTATATCGATATTTTGTGTGAAATGCAGCCGGACAGCTTCACTCCGGTAATCGAAAAAATCGATGAAGTAATTACGGATATTGTGGCCATCGCCAGTGCCCGGCAAACGCGGGAAGAACAGCCTGATGAAACAACGCCGGTAGCGTAGTCGGTTAAATTCCTGATAAATTAAAAAGGCAGCGGAATTGGTTCCACTGCCTTTTATTTAGACAAAAATTATAATGTAATATACTTCAAACGGTCATATTTCAAACATTATTATTGAGCAGCTAATTCAATGCCTGTTCTTAACAAGCTATTGGCTGTTGGCCATTAGCTAATAGCCAAAGGTGTCTCGTCCTGAAATAAGTTTACGTTGCAAGAGTTACCGATCACAGATTACCGATAACCGATTACTTAATAATGCAATAATAGGACATATTGTTTTCCCCAAAAGACAAAGTTCATTGTTCAGACGCTAATTCCTATCCCCCCACTCACTTGCCAACGACTCCGCCTGTTCTAGTACCAAATCAATCGCCTGTTGCTGTTTGTCCGGTGGATACTTGTACTTGCGCAACAACCGCCGCACCAAATTACGCAGTTTGGCGCGGACGTTTTCCCTGACTTGCCAATCGACTCCGGTATTCTGACGCAGCTTTAACGTGAGTTCCACGGCGATCTGTTTCAGCGTGGCGTCGCCCAGTTCGCGGACGGCGCTTTCGTTGTTGGCCAGCGCGTGATAAAACGCAACTTCATCGGGATTGAGTCCCAGGTTGTCATCGCGCCGCAGCGCTTCCTGAAAGTCTTTGGCCATGCGGATGAGTTCTTCGATCACCTGGGCCGTTTCGATGGCCCGATTGTGATAGCGCCGCAATGTATCGATCAGCATGTCGCTGTATTTCTTTTCCTGGACAATGTTGCGGCGGCTGCGGCTTTTAATGGCATCTTTGAGCAGTTTTTGCAGCAGTTCAATTGCCAGATTTTTCGATGACATATTACGCACATCTTCCAGAAACTCATCGGAAAGCAATCCAATGTTGGGCTTATCCAGACCGGCCAATTCAAAAATATCCGCCACGCCGTCAGCGATAACAGCGTTGTCCAATATCTGTTTGAGTGCGCTGTGTTTTTCTTCCTCGCTGCGTTTTTTCTCGACATGCGTGTATTTGCTGATGGCTGATTTGATTGCTGTAAAAAACGCGATTTCCTTGCGCGCCATAGCAGCTTTGTCCAGCGTACCGCACAGGGCGTAGGCTTTTGTCAGCGCGGCTATGACGTCAAGAAAGCGTTTTTTGCCGTCTTCGATGCCCAGAATATGGTTGGCTGCTGGCACTAGCAATTTAAGCGCCTCTGTTTCATATGCGCTATAGTCGAATTCATGAAACATGGCGCGGATGATGTCCAATTTTTCCAGCAGAATTTCATACGCCTGATCGACATTCAGACTGGGCGCGCCTTTGCCGTCGGATTCGACATAATCTTTCAATGCTTGTTTCAGATCGTTAGCCACGCCAATATAATCCACCACCAGACCGCCGGGTTTATCCTTAAACACGCGGTTGACACGGGCGATGGCTTGCATCAGGTTGTGGCCTTTCATCGGTTTGTCCACATACATGGTATGGCAGGGCGGCGCATCGAATCCGGTGAGCCACATGTCGCGGACGATAATCAGCTTCAACGGATCATCGGGATCCTTAAAGCGATTCTCCAGCGTTTTCTTTTGCGCTTTGGTGTGCACGTGTTGTTGCAGCGCCGCGCGGTCGGTGGCGTTGCCAGTCATAATCACGCGAATGACGCCATCAGTGGGATCGTAATAACCGTTGCTATCGGGTTTGTCCTTGCGCAATGTGCCGCGCCACTCAGGACGCAGTTCGGTAATGGCGTTAAACATGTTCACACAGATTTCCCGGCTCATACAGACGATCATTGCCTTGCCATCCAGGATTTGCAGGCGGGTTTGGAAATGACGCACCAAATCATCAGCGACTTCCCGCAAGCGCGGTTCGGCGCCGACCAGTTTTTCCAACGCGGCCCATTTGCTCTTGGATTGTTCACGCCGCGCCAAATCTTCTTCATCCTCCAGCACGTCATCAACGTCCCGGTTCAGCGTTTCAATTTCGGCTTTGTTGATGTCCAGCTTTGCCAGCCGGCTCTCGTAATAGATGGGCACAGTAGCGCCGTCGTCCACGGCATCCTGAATATCGTAAATGCTGATGTAATCGCCGAACACCGCGCGGGTGTCATGATCAGCGGCAGATACCGGCGTGCCGGTGAAACCAATAAATGTGGCGTTCGGCAGGGCGTCGCGCATGTGCTTGGCAAAACCGTATTTGTAACGCCCCGTCTTTTTATCGAGCTTTGCCATAAATCCGTACTGGCTGCGATGGGCTTCATCGCTGATCACCACAATGTTCGACCGGTCATTTAACACCGGATGTTTTGATTCATGCTCCAGCATCATAAACTTCTGCACTGTGGTGAAAATAATGCCGCCCGACTGACGTTCGGAAATCATTTGCCGCAGTTCATCGCGGGACCCGGCCTGTTGCGGCGTTTGCCGCAGCAATTCCGATGCGCTGCTGAATGTGCCGAACAACTGGCCGTCCAGATCGTTGCGGTCGGTGACCACGACAATCGTGGGATTGTTCATGTCCGGTTGTTGCAGCAACTTACCGGCATAGCACACCATGGAAATGCTTTTGCCCGATCCCTGTGTATGCCACACCACGCCAGCTTTTCGGCTGCCCGGCGTGACAACTTTCCCCCAACGGGCGCGTTGTCCATCGGTGATGCGCAGGTCGTCGTTTGCTCGCGATGCAATCATCGTCACCCGCACCGCTTCGCGCACCGCATGGAATTGGTGATAACCGGCGATCTTTTTAATCAGACTGCCGTTTTCTTCAAACAGGATAAAATGATGGATGTAATCGAGCAGCAGTTCGCGGTCGAAAAAGCCCTTCACGATCTTTTCCAGTTCGTATTCCAGTTGCGGTTTATCGTTTTCATTTTTGATAGTACGCCAGGGCAGGAACCATTCCTTGTTGGCGGTGAGCGAGCCAAGCCGCGCGGTGACGCCATCGGAAATCACCAGCGCTTCGTTAAAGATAAACAGATCGGGGATTTCATCTTTGTATGTTTGCAGTTGATTGTATGCATTCCAAATGTCGGCGTTTTCATCCGCCGGATTTTTCAGTTCAATTACCGCAATCGGCAGGCCATTGATAAACGCCATCACATCCGGCCGCCGCGCCTGCTTGCTGCCCTGCACGGTAAACTGATTGACAATCATAAATTGGTTCTGCTCAACCCGCCCGAAATCGATCAACTGCACATGATCATGCCTGACGGTATCGCCATCCGAATATTCCACCGGAACGCCGTGCAGCAGCCAGGTGTGAAACTGGCGGTTGTTTTGGGTGAGTACAGGGTGCGATGCATTAGCAATAGCACGTGCCGTGTCGTACAGTATCGATTGTGGGATGCGGGAATTGATCGTTTGCAGTGCGGCCAGAAGGCGATCGAATAAAATGACATCCCGATAATCTATGCGTTCCGGCATAGAACCATCGGGACAAATATCCGGGCCAAATGCATAATCCCAGCCGTTCTCTGTAAACCAGTGGATGCAGAGTTGTTCGAGCTGTTCTTCGGTGATCATGTCAATATCCTGAATTAATCGAGTTTAGAAATCAAGTGTTCCATCAGATGTTGATATGCACTATTCGGATTATATGCAATTTCCGGTCTCAATAGCGCTGTGGTGTCACCAAGAAAATCACGGTCATGGATTTTTCGTTGCAAGTTGGTTTCAAATTGCTGTCTCGCCACCGTAGCTCCCGATGCTTCCATAAATTTATGAAATGAGGTAATGATTTGATCGCTATTCAGTTCATGCTGTGATATCGCATACCATAAATCAAACAAGTCGCGTCCTTTTTTCCGTTGATAAAGCGCGCGTAATTTCGAGCCTAACAGCTCTTCTAATGTGAATGTTGTCACCGGCGCTTGTCCCGAAAACCAGGGGGAGCGAACCTGAAACGATTTTTGTTGCACACCGAACACTGCGAAATGCTCGCGGCAGTTTATTTCTATTTTTAACTTGAGCGGCGTAATGGGTGGAATTTCCGAATCGAACCGATAAAGCAGCACGCTGTTTCTGTTTTTCTGCTTCCGCTGCGGTTCGCCCAGAAATGATAATTGCTCCTTTATCCGATCGAATAGCGGTCCTATAGGGTACGCCTTCGTCTGGATAAAGTCGATATCTTCAGAATAACGCACCGGCGGGAGAAGCTAGAGTTTATAAAGCGCGGTACCGCCGCGAAACGCCAAATGTTCTCGAAGTACATCATTGAAATAGATAGCAACCAATGCCCGGGAGATGACTAAATCTTGCTCAATCTGTTCATTGGTTTGCCACGGCGCTTCGGATCGCCAGGCAGTAATGTGCGCGCGGGGGATCAATAAACAGACTCCGGTTGGACATTTTGAATAATCGACCAGGTTTTGTCAATAGCGCCAGCTCGACTTGGTTCCCCCGGTACGAGACGCTCCGGATGGATCTTTAATGAATTTAATTTGCTTCTGACCGGCTGGATATAATCACCGCGATTCAGGGTATGTTCGCATAAGTAGCCAAAACGTTGCAACACTACATTTGGCCATTTATTCTTCAACGCCTGTTTAAGCTCGGATGTATCAAATTTCTCGGATAATTCTTCCAAAATTTCCACAAGCCGCGAAAAGCCACCACACTGATGCTGAAACTGAATGATATCCAACGCAGTTAATTCAGGACTCGATGCTTTCATAAATCCGGTGTCCGTTTTTTGCTGTGAAATGCCTGACGATGGAAAATTCCTTTTCATGATAAACTGAATTTTAAGGCCTTTAATTTGAATAGGTCGCAAGGATGGCGGATGAATAATAACCTGGAACAGTTGCGGTTGCTGATGAGCAGCGCCATGTAACGCCGCAGCGCTCAACAGGCCGACATAATAATCCCGTTGCAAGTGATTCATAAATTCATTAATGAATGAGCTTGCCGGCAATACGCCTGTACCGCGATATTCCACTGGCACGATAATATAAAATCCTTTCCGAATCCGCTCGACACGTTTTTTATCACGCAACCGGATAAGCGCCATACGCAACGCAGCTTCATCTTTCGGAAATTGATTCGCTATATCGTCGAATGTAAAAGCGTACCGCCCTTGTTCTTGTAACCGACTGATATATGTTTCCAGATAATTATATTCCATGTTAAATCCATTCATTGGCTGCTACATGCAAAATATAACACATTGTGTTGATTTTTGCAAACGATTACCAACAAGTAATCAAATTTTCTGGCTTTTAGTGCTATAGCGCTTTGTCCTCAATCTGTTTAACGGTTTCCGTATCATTCTCAAGCACCTCAATCAGTTTTTCAACCACCTGTTCCCGTGCAGTAACCGGGTAGCCAAATTTTCGCAGGATAGCACGCGCGACATTACGCAATTTTGCCTGAATTGCCTCGCGGCTCTCCCAGTCGATCAGCTTATGCTTTTCCAACTGTTTTTCTAATTCATTTGCAATAATCTTAATCCGTCCGGACTCAACCTGAGAGCTTTCAGTAGGTCCTTTTAACAACTCATATAAGTTTTCATTGCCATTATATTCAGTAACTTCTTCAAAGTCTGCCATATCACCACCCTTATCTTCAAATGCAAAAGTACGATCCACTATTTCAGACATTTCTTCAACATCAGCCACATCTGCATTTTCATGCGCAATTTCTACTTGCTTTCCGGCTTCATCAATTCGTGCATGGAGATAATGTTCTTCAATCAGGATATTACAATATTCGGAGGCGCCAATCAGGTCCGGGAATAAACTGGCGTGATGGACATTCATGCGCCGGAGATGCCGCAGGCAGCCTTCGCGGTCTTCGTTCTTGATATAGATTTTGCAGATGTAGCGGGCAAGCACATGTGGCAAGTCATCGTCGGTAATGTTTTTAAATTTACCATACTCATCGGACAACAGCACATCGATGAATTCATTGGCAATCGTTTGATTGTAAGGTGCAACGATAAACAATCCCGCCTGATTGACCAGGCGGCCATGATAGTCTTTTTTGGGTTCCAGCACCCGAATATTGGGTGTGTGTGAATTTTCTGCCATAAACGATTTGTTAAGCACAAAAATAGCGCGATACGGATTATCGTCCTCGTCATCGTCCTCGACAAACGTGAAAAACAGGGCAACATAAGGCGAGTGAGTGAAATCGATCATGGGTGTTTTTAATCCGTGATGCTGTCCAACCGACCAGAGTTCGTCTTCTTCTCCTGCATCTACCAGTGAGTTATCCGGGATGCGGCCACGCACAGCCCGGCGGAATAATTCGAGTTGTTCCTGTGCCAATGCTTCCGTAACGATATCATTGGCATTGACTCGACCAAGCGATGGCGTCAGTCCCCAATCATAACGCCGATGCCCGCGAAAAATGAGTTGGGTATTGGGCGGATTGAAAAAATCGCTTTCCAACAGATTCGTAAATTCTCTCCAGTGCTCCAGCTTTGTTACTGGAATGCGGCCGCTCCATTCATCGGTCATGATAACAAAACGTTGGTCATCGTTTGACCAGGTTGGAATACCTTTAAAATAACGTTCCATGTTACGTTGTCTCTCCAACGTTTAATTCGATTTCACCGGATAAAAGTTTGGGTAATAATGAATCTCTCGTTTTCTCCAATAAACTATTTTGTATAATATTCGATAATATTTTTTCAAATAAAGGTTCAATCCCTTTATAAAAGTTGCTTGTTGTTTGTATTGGTGGAAGTAATATTTTAAGATCCCTAATTAAAACCTGACTAATGTTTTGCTGTGCAGAGCCTACTGCTTTCTGAATTATATTATCCTTATTACGAAGAAAGTAGATGTACAAATATGGATAAGGCAGTTCTTTACAAGGTAATAATGCGCAGATTGCTTGATTACATGTGGATTCTTCAGCTAAAATTCCAATTTGCCCGACAGTTGCTCCATACATAGCAATTAAAATGCTTCGTGGGGGTAACAATTTAGCACTGCTCCTTTCCAATGCAATATCGGTAATTTTTTCTTCCGAGCCAATAACAAAACTATTATTTAATTCTTTTGATTTAATCCAGTTTAAAATTCCTTTATCATAATATTCGCTTCTTTTTCTGCTTGGAGTGCCACCGGATTTTGTTTGGACGACATCACCGATTTTTATTACTTCCCACCCCATCGGAATCATCCCCAATTCTGACTCCACCAATTCATCCGGGAACAGGGCGGCGGTGGCGGCCAATTGCTGCAGTTGCTCGGGCGATAGTTGATCGAGTTCGGTCTCCGTTTTTCCGGCAATGGCGGCCATGGCAGCGCGTTCGGGATCGCGCCCTTCGGCTTTGGCAGCGATTTTGGCTTTCACCGGATCAAAATCCACAAACCAGGATTTGAAGATCGTCTGGGCAATCTGCTCCAGCGTGTGGTTGATTTGGTGGTTGAGTTCGATTTTTTTATCAATATTGAAGAGAATATTGCCTATCTGTTTTTGTTGTTCAAGTTTCGGGAAATAAATTAGTACATCACTCAATATCTTAGTGTTAATTGAGGGCATTGTAGCGCCTACAGCTATATTTCTAATATAGCTTTTGAATCCCTCCATTCCCAAAAAATATGATAGATAAATGGGATCAATAATTTTTTTATTTACTCGAACCCTTAAACATCGACCTGAAAATAACCAACCACTCTCTTCTTTTCTAACCAGTGCCCGTCTATCAACAGAACCAACACGTGAAAAAACAATATCTCCTTCTTGCAACTCATATTTTGATAATCTTTCCTTATCTTCATCACTAACATATGGAGTATCTTGATGAATAATCTTGTTATCATTTAAATGTTCAACTGTAATAATTGGAGTGCCTTTTTCAACATAATCTTCTTTATGCAATTGAGTACCAAAAGGTCCAGTTTGAATTCCATCTTTTTTAACGGTTAATTCAATAAGCTTTGCTCTATCGAACTTAGCTGAGATTTGTCCATATTCAGTGAATATAGAATCAGAGCCCATATCCTAATCCTGCCAAATTTTCTTTAATCTGTTTTCCAATTCAACGTTTTATTTATAAGCTAGCTATATCAATCGCCCACCCAGAAAATTCTATCATGTGCAAAAAGAGTGGAAAAACATACATGAGAAATTTGTCCTGTGCAAAAAACACGAAAAAGTATACATGATAAACTTGATATGTATACAAAACGCCAAAAAATATACATATAAAACCTGATATGTATACAAAACGCCAAAAAGTATACATATCAAATCCGATATGTATACAAAACGCTGAAATGTATACATGAGCAAGTTGTCATGTGCAAAAAAAAAGCCTAAAAATGTACATGAGACTTTTATCATGTGCAAAAAACACTCAAAAATGCACATGAGAATTTACCAGATAATTCCGCTAAATACCGATGTGCGGAAACCAGCTTTTTATAAATATCCCGGGTTTCCACCAGGGATGCAGGTGGTAAAGCAGGTACATTATAGTTCATAACCAATTCCCTTCAAATTCTCCCTGATTTGTTGTTCCAACGCAGCGCTTTGTGCAAATTGCTGTTTCAAGTCTCCGGTCAAGCGCGCCATTTTTTCGGCAAATGGCTCGCCATCGTCAGCTTCTTCAACAGTGCCAACATATCGTCCCGGCGTGAGCACATAATCATTTTTGCGGATGTCGGCCAATGTTGCTGTTTTGCAAAAGCCGGGGACATCTTTATAATTGTTTTCATCATCCGGCGACTTTAGTTCTGCTTGCCAGGCATGAAACAGGTCGGCGATTTGGGCAATATCATCGTTGCTAAAATCACGCAGCACCCGGTCTTTCATGTAGCCCATTTTCCGGGCGTCGATAAACAGAACTTCACCGCTGCGGTTGCGGCGGCCATTACGCGCTTGTTTGTTGCGCGTTAAAAACCAGATACAGGCCGGGATTTGCGTATTGGTGAACAACTGGCCGGGCAGCGCCACCATGCATTCCACCAAATCAGCTTCAATCAAGCCCTGGCGAATATCACCTTCAGTAGATGTATTGGTGCTCATCGAACCATTGGCCAGCAGCAACGCCATGCTGCCGTTTTGGTTCAAATGATAGAGCATATGTTGCAGCCAGGCAAAGTTGGCATTGTTTTGCGGCGGCGTCCCGTATTTCCAGCGCGGGTCGCCTTCCAGTTTGGCGTTCCACCAGTCCTTCAAGTTAAACGGCGGATTGGCCATTACAAAATCGGCGCGCAGGTCCGGGTGCTGGTCGTTGGTAAAGGAATCCGCCGGTTCCTTGCCAAAATTAAAATCCATGCCGCGGATCACCATGTTCATCGCTGCCAACTGCCAGGTGGTGTGGTTGTATTCCTGGCCGTAAATGGAAACATCGCCAAGGCTGCCCTGGTGGTCTTTAATAAAGCGCTCGCTCTGCACAAAGAACCCGCCAGAGCCCATCGCCGGATCGTACACGCGGCCCTTAAACGGTTGCAGCATTTCCACAATCAAGCCAACAATCGATTTGGGCGTGTAAAACTGGCCGCCCTTTTTACCCTCGGCCAGAGCGAACTGTCCCAGAAAATATTCATACACATGACCAAGAATATCCTTGGCGCTCAGACTTTCGTGGTGAAACGGAATCGTGGCAATCAAATCGATCAACTCGCCCAACCGCGCCTGATCAATGCGTAGCTGCGTATACTGCTTGTTAAGCACGCCCTTTAGTTTGGGATTGTCTTTTTCAATTGCATCCAGCGCATCATCAATCAACCGCCCCACGCTGCGGAATGCGTATTTCGTCTTTTCACCATTGGTAATGTCAATTTCCGTATTGGGCGGCAGTTTGGCATTATTTTGCAACGTATCCCAGCGCGCCAGGGCTGGCACCCAGAAGACATTCTTCTCCGTGTAATAATCGCGCAGCTCCAGCTCAGCAGCGATTTCCTGTTGGCGTGCTTCTACAGATTCAAACTCATCGGGATTGATATAATAATCGTGTTGCAGATCATCGAACTGCCGCATCAATTCATCACGGCGAATGCTGAATGCGTCGGATACATATTTTATAAAAACCAGTCCCAGCACCGCATGCTTGTATTGCGCAGCGTCCAGTGTCGAGCGCAGCTTATTGGCCGAATCCCATAGTTTGGATTCCAGTTGCTTGAGAAATTGTTGTTCGGATTGGTGCATTTATATTTCCTCGTCCATCAATAAAATTAAAAATCCTCCGGATTCCATCGCTCAACATTGCGACCATTCCAGGCAACAGTTGCTCCATATTCTGCGCCCAAATAGTCAATTATATCGGGCCAATCGCAATGAGGACGTTTGTTTCGCCGTGTTTCATAATCCGTCTTCCACCATCGATTCACAACAAGCACAGGATTGTCAGGTGGCTTCATTGTCTTTTTATCATTAAGCGGCAACTCCATAAAAAAAGTATGCGCCCATTCGGCTAAATCGAGTCCAATATTCGTTTTCTTCAGTTTTCTACCTGGTATTCCCGGGGAGCCATTCTCTGCGAGCCATAATTTCAATTCTTGTGACAATTGATTGATTGCGTTATGTCCATTACTCAAACGACGAAATAAATTATCTGAAAGGCCAATATATTGAGGACATGCTTTTTGTTTTTGATATTTTGTTTTACCAATGAGCATATACAATCCATCAATATAATCGTTTTTCGCAGCGTCAATTGCCTCATCACGTGAGTACGGTCCGAACCAATCGATAATTACCGGGATGTTTGTCATGATGCAGTTCTCCTGACATGAAACAATATTAGTAACTGAGAAATTATTTTCTGACATTTTTTGGCAGAAAATGTTAAAACATATTTTAGACAGGATTTCACGGATTCACAG
>JAFGDW010000213.1 GCA_016931935.1 Candidatus Zhuqueibacterota bacterium
AGGAATGACAAAATATGAAAAATTTCAATTTATATCGAGGCCCATGTTCTTATGTCGTTAATTGCCAATATTTCAATATATTATTCCATATCAATTTATTAAAACGTTGGGACAGTAGTGATTTGTTTTATTGACATGGTCTTTTGCCATTAGCTATTACCCGGCTATGTTTCATGGCTGGTCCCCGGCTATGTATTGGGGAATGGGAGGGTTAGCAGCGATAATGCTCTTTATCAGCGTGTTGTTGCATGAATTAGGTCATTCCGTTATTGCCATACGTTACAAAATTCCTGTGAAGAATATCACACTGTTTATATTTGGTGGCGTCGAGCAAATTACCAAAGAACCACCCAGTGCCATTGCTGAATTCTGGATTGCGGTCGCAGGGCCGGCTGTCAGTTTGAGTCTGGCGTTAGTGTTCGGTTGGCTACAAACGGTAAATGTATAGTTCCAGTTTTTTTCGGATTGAAAGCTATGATTTTTTTGTAACATCTATTTGAATATCATATAGTTCTTCTTATATTGTATTGCTAACCATTTTTTAAGCATACCTACAATATTGGGGGAGGTAAAATATGGCTTTTATATACGCTAATGCTATCCGGAACTTCCCAATTCATCAACCTGATTATCTATTAAAAATTTGTTTCATATCCTCAACTATCCTTAGCGGTTAATATCCTTCACGCTCTGAACGAATTCAAATTTTATATCTATTCCTCAAGTTTACTATTTTTGTCCGCTAAAATATATAAAACAGGTTAAGTAATGATAGCTTATTTCAAACGTATTCTAACGCCTCCGGTCTTCTCCTGTGATGACGACAAAACACGCTCGGCACGCGTACTTAATACACTGCTGATAAGTGCTATGATTGTTTCTATGTTTATCTTTGTTGCAATCCCCATCGTCTATGCAGAAAAATTTTATAATTATTTGTTCAGTATTACCATCTTTTTAATATTGATAATCTCATTATGGTTGATGAGACGTGGACAGGTACGATTAGCAAGTACGCTGTTTATTTCGAGCACCTGGATTTTTCTTACAGTACTCAATTCCCTGGCTGGTGGTATGACAAGTATTACCGCTGTTTTTCATATTGCAATCATGGTAATTGCTGGGCTATTGCTGGGCATACGAGCGGCAATCTTTTATGCAACAGCTTGCAGTCTAACGGGATTGGTTTTGATAACTCTTGAGACAAATGGTTATCCAATGCCGCGGATATTCCCGGTCCCCGCTCGTGCCGGCTGGCTGGATATTACTTTTAGTTTTATTTTGACAATAACTGCGTTGAGTATTGCCATGCGCAGCATCACCAATGCCCTGGCGGATGCCCGGCAAAGTGAAGCCAAATACCGCACCCTGATTGAAAATTCCAATGATGCAATCTTTTTGATTTATAACCGTAAATTTGAAATTATCAATAGAAAATTTGTCGATATATTTGGCTATACGCTTGAAGAAATAAACAATCCGAATTTTGATTTTATTAAATTAATTGCTCCAAAAAGCCAATCTTTTGTTGAAAATCTTCGAACACGTGCCTACTGTAACGAAGCTATTGATCCTAAATATGAATTAACCATGATTACAAAAGATAATCGGGAAATCGAGATAGAAACATCCGTGACCTATTTTGATTATAAAGATGGCATTGCTTCACAAGGGATTATTCGCGATATTACCGATCGTAAGCGTGTGGAAGCAGAAATCCGCAATTTGAACGATGAACTTGAACAACGCGTTATCGAACGCACAGCTCAACTGGAAGCGGTTAATAATGAATTAAAGGATTTTGCATCGATTGTTTCTCACGATCTGAAAGCGCCGTTACGTGCCGTCAATCAATTAGCCACGTGGATTTATGCGGAATATTTTAATAATCTGGATGATACCGGTAAAGAATATTTAAATCTCATGAAATTACGAGTAAAACGAATGGATCTATTAATCGAAGGCATTTTACAATATTCACGAATTGGGCGGGAAGAGGAACAACAAGTAAAAATTTTTTTGGCAGCTTTAATCGATGAAGTTATCGAAACATTAGCGCCGCCGGAATCGATCAAAATTGATATTCAACCCGAGTTACCGGTCGTTATTGGCAGCAGGATTCGAATTATGCAGGTATTTCAGAATTTGATTGGTAATGCTATTAAGTACATGGATAAGCCACAGGGTTTAATAACGATTACATGTGAGCGCGATAATGACAAATGGATTTTTAAAATTATTGATAATGGCCCAGGCATAAAACATAATCATTTCGACCGTATCTTTCAAATTTTTCAAACTGGAGAAAAACATGATGATGTGGAAAGTACGGGAATCGGACTAACACTTGTAAAAAAAATTGTTGAGTATTATGGTGGTAATATCTGGGTAGAATCGGAAATTGGAACTGGAAGCACGTTTTTCTTTACACTACCCAAAGAATAGATACCTTATGAAAATATTTTCAACATATTTCATACTCTGCGGCGCTACGTTTAAATGGTAGCTTTCGTACTAACATGATGTCAGCAAAATTGATTATCAGATTACCAGAATGAAAAATTTGTATAAAATAGTAAATTGGCCAAGAGAACGCAATATAGTTCTATGCCGAAATATTAAAAAAAATCTATGAGTCACGTAAGCATACCCATCGTTTTTAGGAGACTAAAAATGAATGCTCGGAAATTTATTATAATAGTTTACTTGTTAATATTTCAATCAGTCGCTTTTAATATGCATGCTCAGGAGAAAGAAAAACGACAGGCGCTTTATGAGATGTCTATTGAAGAGCTAATGGATGTAACAATCGTGACCGCCGGGAAAAAAACTGAAGAAGTACGTGATATCCCGGCGAGTATTGTGCTTATTACGCGGGAAGATATTGAGAAATATGGCTACACCACATTAACTGAAATTTTGGAAAGCATTCCCGGAATATTTCCCGTCAATGATTACTCCTACTATGGCGTGAAATTCGGGATTCGTGGTTTCTGGAATACAATTGCCAACAACGATATAAAAATTTTGGTAAATGGCGTCGATCAAATTAACGACATTTTCTCAAATTACCCACTCACAAAAATTGCCGTACCGGTTGAAGTAATCGACAGGATTGAAGTGGTTCGTGGCCCGATGTCTGTCATTTATGGCAGTGGCGCTTTTTTCGCAGTAATTAATATTTTCACCAATGCAGCCCAAGATAAAAAATCAATGCGGCTTGCAACGTTGTCTGCGGGCACGCAGGAAGGCCGAAGGGCTGTCTTCCGTTCAGCAGAGAAAAAAACGGACTTTGAATATGTGGTGAATATTTCCTATTCATCATCCGATGGCATCGATCAGCCATATAGCAAAATGACAAATAACATAGCATCACTACCGGTTGCAACACAGGGAACAGGTGGATTATTGGGGAATCAGGAGAAATATGCAGATTTTTATGGTTCCTTTGGTCGTTTCTACTCCTATCATCGATTTGCGGAAACAAAGTATGGCTTTTGTCTTGTTTTTCCATCATATAAACATGGCAGCGTCGCTCATATTTCCACCACAAATTCAATGATTGGGTATAAAACCAGTTTTTCCAAAGCGCTCATATTGGACTTGCGACTGGGTTTTAATAAATTTAATGAAGATAACGATCATGATTTCCTGTTTGATAATGCCTATATCTATGAAACAACAAAATCAAGTTCTTACTATTTCAACCTTGATGCTTTATATAATGTATCAACTAATCTCGAATTTGCGCTGGGACTTAATTATTATAGCGCATCCGATGTACAGGAATCATATCATATGCCTTCTTTAGCCTGGAATGCCTATTACAATACAGACATGCAACTTGATGATGGCGAAGCAATCACAACTCGCGCGCTGTTTGGTCATCTCAATTACAAACCATTTCATTCCCTGAAAATTGTGCTTGGGTTAAGGTTGGAGCAATTATTAGGCTACATGTTGAAACAAAAAATAGGCGATCATGCAATTGGCATTCCCGCTGATGTGAATAAGGGGATATATTCGAACCAGAATGTCGAAATAATTCCCAGAATTGCTGCAATATATTATTTTAACGAAACGAATGTATTTAAAATTATGTACGGTCAGGCGACCAAGCATCCATCGTGGTGGCAGAATTCATCCGAGTTATTCTATGGCCGGCCACTTTCCCTTAATTCAGAAAAAGTTCATACAATTGAAATGAACTATATATCCAATCCAATAACGGAAATTACAATCAATTCAAGTGTCTATTATAATATTCTTAACAACCTGATTATCCGAAAATTTGGGCTCGACCAGAATGGTGTGTTATATAATTATTTTTCAAATGCCGGAGAAATAACTACACTTGGTGCCGAACTAACTGTTAAATACATGCTATTTCAAAGAGCTACGATTGAAATTTGCAGTGCCTGGCAGGATACGGAAAATAAAAATCATCCCCATATCAAGGAGGGATATTCGCCGGAATATCTTGGTTATTTCAAAGCCTCATACGATGTTAAAAAGAACTTTTCAGCAGCGCTAGCAACAAACTATGTCGGTGCAATGGAGGCCGACTGGCGACAAAATCCCGATGGATCGGGCATGCGAATTGGGGATAGTGTCGATGATTATTTTTCAGCCAGCGCGAACCTGAGATTGAACAACCTGCTTGACAAAGGAGTTTACATAAATATTCATTGCGCGAATCTGTTGGATACAGACATTCGCTATCCCGCAACAACAAATATTAATGATACCTTCCCCAAAGGTACGCTGGGCATGGGGAGGAGCATTCTTGTGTCGGTTGGACGACAATATTAATTCTACTGACGAACTCGAAAATCGCTTTCGGTGGCACTAAGACTGAAGCACCATTTCACGGTAAAGCGATGATGAGCTTCCCGCGCGTTTTTTGCGCGGGTTAGTTCAATTATTATTTAGGCCGCATCCCTTTAGCAGAGACGTTTCA
>JAFGDW010000214.1 GCA_016931935.1 Candidatus Zhuqueibacterota bacterium
ATGTGTCATAATGTACACTATTTAAACTAAAAAAGCAATATATTTTTTATTCTAGCTGCGTTATGTTCATAATCATTAATAGTTATAACAATGTCAACAAAAATGTTACATAGTAAAAATTAAGCGAACACACCAGAATTAATATACTTTTTTTGTTTTTTATTCTGCCCTGTTTCATTTCGGTTTCGCCGTTGCCTGGCGAATACCAGAATCTCCTTTTTCGATAAGTATCGATTACAGCGATTCTGGCATCTTTTACACAAATTGTAGAAGTTTATAATTCTCATTCATCAAAGAAAGCAAAGAGCTATCTGTTCATTTTTATCATCGCTTTAGAAAGTATCCAAATATTGTATACTGCCATAATTTATATGTAAGTTAGTTATTACATCGATTATTGTTTGATTATTAGTAGTCATACTTTGTTAATCATTTAGCCAAGGATTTTACTAGTTATTAACATTTGTTACATTCACGATTTAATATTTAATAAAATTTCAAGAAGTTATCAACAATAAAATATTTCGATCTCATTTAGTATTTTATTAAACTTAGGCATTTAAATTTTTATTATCATCTTGATTTTATTACTAATAGAACTCAAAAATTCAATTACAACTTTGTTAGATGTCTGCTTAATAAAGATATTAACACTTATCAACAAGTTATCCACATTGGGCCTATATGTTGATAATATCAAATGAACACCTACAATCAGTAGTGTGACCCAAAATTTACCACCCACATTTAGTTCATTGAGATTGAATAATAACAATATATACGATCGATTTAGTCCGGATATTTTTCGATTAAGGCGAGAAAGATGAGACAATAAATAATTCCGAAAATGAATATTTACGAAAAGCTTGCAGCGGTACGTCCTAATTCATAGCAGCGGTTTAGTAGTTGCTGGTTTCGTTGATAATCGTCCAGGGCAAGTGACTGCGAAAGGTTAAGTTTGGGGTATAGTTGCTGTAAATCATTATGAGAAAAAATAACATGTTTCGGTACAGCCAATCGCGTACCAATAACAGACGAGAACGTATTGCCCGGGCCAAACTCTTTCACCATGAACTGAAATAAATCCATCAGTGAGGTGGTATCATCCGCGGATGACGAACCAAGCGTCATAATCGCGACAAAATGTTTTTGCCACATGTGCCAGGGCGTATGGCGAAGACCGATTTCCGTGATTTGCACATGCATGAAACTGCGAAATCGATCGAGAATGGTTTTGAGCGGTCCTGGCATGTGGTGAAAGTAGACAGGTGTTGCAAATAACAGGCAGTCGGCTTCAAGAATTTGCTCGGAGAGAGCCGGCCAGTCGTCGTTGTGGATGGCGCAGCGCTTGAGCATATTGCATTTCAAGCAACCACGACAAGGCTTGATATTCACGGCATGCGCGACAATTGTGGAAATATCCGCCCCCTGATCCCGTGCGCCACGAATGAATTCATTCAAAAGTAGTGTGGAATTTCCATTGGGACGCGGACTTCCCTGAAATGCGAGGATTCTCATGGATGATTTCGATATCGGTTGGTGATAGGCATACGCCGATCTTTTCCGAACGCACGCGGTGTAATTTTCACGCCCGGTGCGGCCTGGCGCCGTTTATATTCACTTAGGTCCACCAGCCGAATGACATGGTGCACCGTTTCCGGATCAAATCCGGCTTCGGCAATTTGCCCTGCGTGAAAGTCACGCTCAACGTACATTTCTAGAATTCGGTCGAGAATATCGTACGGGGGCAGGCTGTCTTCATCTTTCTGGCCGGGCTTAAGTTCGGCCGAAGGTGGCTTGGTTAATGTGGATTCCGGGATAACAACGTCTTTGCGATTAACAAATCGGGCTAATTGATATACCTGAGTTTTGGACACATCTTTAATAATGTTGAAGCCGCCGGCCATATCCCCATAAAGTGTACAATATCCCACACTGACTTCACTTTTATTTCCGGTAGTCAATGCAAGGCACCCAAATTTATTGGAAAACGCCATCACAATATTCCCACGAATACGTGCCTGAATATTTTCCTCCGTGATATCTTCAGCCCGTCCTTTGAAAGCTTCTTTGAACATGTCAGTATAAGCGTCTACGGTTGGTTTAATAGGAATGATGTGAAACGGCATATTCAAGTTTGCAGCCAACTCTCTGGCGTCCTGAAGACTACCTTCGGATGAATAGCGTGATGGCATACTGATACCAATGACATTTTCCGAGTCCAACGCATCACAGGCAATCGCTGCCGTCAGCGCGGAATCGATACCACCGCTTAAACCAAGCACCGCTGAAGAGAAACCATTTTTCTGAACGTAATCACGCACACCGAGCACAAGCGCCTGGTAAACTTCTGCAATTGGTTCCAAACGTTTGGTAACGGATGATTTGATACCGGCATTTGGTTTCTCAGGAATCGTGCCAGGGAGTGAAATACGCTGGATTGGCGTTTCATCATGAAATTCGGGATAATCATGATGATCCTGTTCGCGGTGAGGTAATTCCGGATCGATTGTTATATCGCAGACGATAAAGTCCTCTTCAAATTGCTGACCACGAGCAACAATTTTCCCGCGCGGATCAATGACCAGGCTATGACCGTCAAAAACCAGTTCATCCTGGCCGCCAACGACATTTACATAACAAATGTACGCACCCGTACGCTCGGCCCGGCTAATCAGGAGTTGTTCACGCTCATCCACTTTGCCGGCGTGATATGGCGATGATGAAATATTCAAAATAATGCGGGCATCACCGCACAATGCCTGGCACTCAGTGATGCTCTCGGGCACCCAAATATCTTCACATACGTTCAGGCCGAAGGTGATGCCATCAAGCGAAACGGTGGAAATATCCGAACCACGCTGGAAATAGCGTTTTTCATCGAATACACCATAATTTGGCAGATGAATTTTATGATAAGTATGATACCATTCCCCACGATGGAGAACAGTCGCGGCATTGAAAATCATGTCCTGTTTTTTATCAACAAATCCCAAAATCGCTGTCAAGTCGTGAGTCGCGCTAATCAGACGCTGCATGCAATCGATATTATCTGATACGAACTGAGGCTTCATCAGCAAATCTTCAGGCGGGTAGCCGGTGATGGTAAGTTCCGGAAATGCAATTAAATCAACCTGTGAATCCCGCGCTAAATCCAGTGCATTTCGAACTTTTTGTTCATTCCCAATAAGATCTCCCACACAGGTATTGATTTGGGCCAGTGCAATGCGGATTGTTTTTTTCATAATACTACCTACTTCTAAAATCGCCCATTAAAGCGTTGCAATTGGAGATTCATCCACAGGTTCTATCAACAAAAATTCCCGTTCAACCAGGCTATGATTCAGGCTGTCAATCGCGTCGAACAGAAAGCCAAGAAAAGTGGTCGCATCTTCTGTGTCCCAGCCCTGTTCCAGGAATGCTACCTCGCTGGCGATATAATGGATGTCATCATAAATACGAGTGTCCGTTTCATGCAATTCTGCCAACATCGCACCATCGATCCGGGGTGAATGAAAAAATTCGGACCCCATATACGCCGGCGATTGCATTGCGTCAGTAACTTGTGTCAACTGACGAATAATTTTTTGAATTGCTTTTGCTGTCTCCACGTCATTTTCGGACAATCGACTTTCGATTTTCCCAAATCCGATTACAATGTGCTGAATGTAACCGGCCAAATATTCCCGAAAATGCTTGTCGGAACGAACACGCTGCGCAGGGCTTTCATACCCGTTGTAACCCGGAATCAATTGCATCAAGTCGGGTTCAATACCAGATTGAACAATATTCGCACTCATGCCTGAACTCCATAAAGTGAAATATACTATTGTCAAAGTGGTTTTGAGATTCGTTTTATAAAATCTCTCTTAATCTCTCTTTGAAAAGAGAGAAAATTATGGACAAATCTCAAAACCACTTCGTTAGTAGTGTCATATCAACTTTATAATGTCAATAAAATGTTCCCTTCGACAAGCTCAGCATACATTTTCTAATTGACATGACAGTAGTATATATGTTAAAGAATACGTAACAAATCCTGCATATTGGAAATTTCAAAATCCGGTTTGGGATATTTGGGCAACCATGGTTTACGTGTTCGATTGATCCATACCACCGGTATATCGCATTGATGAGCGCCCAGCACATCGGACATCAGCGAATCGCCAACCATCACGACTTCAGTGTTCCGGCAATTGAGTGCGTTCAGCATTCGCTCGAACATCATGGGTGCTGGTTTGTAGGCACCCACGTGTTCCGATGTAATAATCACATCAAACCGATGACTGGATTCATTCAGGATTTCAATCAACGGATCATCTTTATCAGCATTGGAAAGCAGGCCTACCGAGTGTTTTTGGGAAACTGTTTCCAGCATCTGCGGGACATCAGCATAAATGGCGCCTGTTTTCATTTCCTGCCATAAAAAATTCACATCGTCATCAATATTGCGGGATACTTGAAAACGTTCATAAAATATTTTCAACCGTCTCCGGTGAATTTCCCGAATCGGGATGAATGGCGAGAGAGCCACCCAATTGAACAATTGGGGTGTCAAAGAATCATACAATTCGTAATAGGCAGTCATTTCGAATTTTGCACCTGCCTCGCGCATCAACTTCCAGATGCGTTCGCGCGGGAAACCGCTGTCATCGACAAGCGTTTTATGAACATCAAATATGATTGCCTTGAATCGCATGCGTATTCAGGAGTTCGCACATCGAACATGGGTGTTAATAAATATATCGAGAAAATAATGAATTAACTTTAGCAAGTTATTTTTACAGGCAGATGAAGGCTGGATGAAAAATTAAGGACAATTTAACAAATTCAGGATAAAATGCAAGTCTTTTTTTGTAAAAATGAGATTTTGGTAACATTGATTAACGGGACACGGGGAACGAAAAAAGGAGAAGGAAGAATGGAAAAGGAATATCATCAGTTTTCCCTGTAACTCTATTTTCCCGCAAACCGGATTGCATCACGTCCGAACATGTCACGCACCAGATCGATGGCATTTGATAGCTTTCCATGGCGGATATCCACCGGCGTGTCGAACAATGACAATTGGCATACCGCCGGCGCCAGTTGGTACAACCGCAGACTGATCTGCCGCACCCGGATACGGCGCGAGAGTGTTTTCTGGAATAGTGCGTCGATGGGATCGAACAGTTCATGGGTCATATTGGAAGCGGCCCGCAATTTCCGCTGGCCGAAAGCGCTTTTGTGATCGGAGTAAACAATTTCAATCGAGAGCTGCTTGGCCGCACGATTCCGGTTTCGTAATTCCAGGGTGGCACTTTCCGTCATGCCGTACAGCACGTGCCGCAGGTAATCATAGTCATTACTATCTTCCGGCAGCGTCATTTCCTGATAGACATTGGGAATCCGTTGCGGCGCACGCACCGGCGTATTGTCGATGCCATGCGATGCCTGATGGAGCCACAGTCCCTTTTTCCCGAATGCCATGGTAAGATGCTGAACTGACAACTCGGCGATTTCGCGAATCAGTTTCAGGTTGAGCTCCTGCAACTGCTGACGAACCGGCTTGGTGATTGTTGGGAGATAATGAACCGACAGTGGTGCCACAAAATGGCGTTCATCCCCTAATGCCACATCATGCACCCCGACCGGTCTCACAATGGTGGAGGCGATCTTGCTCACCAGTTTATTACCGGCAACACCAACCGTGGAATTCAGGGACAACCGATTTTCAATTTCCCGCTGGATTTTGATCGCCGCATCTTTAGTGGCGCCGAACAGCCGGGAGGTGCCGGTCATGTCCAGATAGGCATGACCGTACCCGACCGGCTCGATGGTTGGAGTAAAATCAGCAAGAATTTTCAGGATTGCCTGAGTAGCGCGACTGTACAGGCCATAATCCGGCGGAATCACGCGGACATCCCGGCACATCTTTTGGGCGAGCGTCAACGGCATGCCGCGACGAATGCCACTCTGCCGTGCCTCCGGTGACACCGCGTACACCAGCGACCGCGCCATGTCCGGCACCGCGACCACGACAGGCCGCGTGCGCAGTTTCGAATCCTTCAAGCGCGCAATCGACACAGCAAATCCGCTGATATCCATATGTATGATGTGGTAACTCATAACGACCTGTGTGCGTTTAGTTAGTCAGCCCGGGATTAATAATGATTGGGGAATTCGGGAACTTATAGCCGTGCGCATAGAGCATGGCGCATGGCAACGATTGCTTTGCTACGCCCTCTGCGCTATGCACTATGCAGCTTCGCCCAGGGACACGACTCAATGCACAGCGTGCAACCGAAATCGCCACGGCAGCGCGCCAAGTTCAGGACATCTTCCCGGCGTGTGGGATGATCTTCAAACAGGACGAGTGACAGGGCGTTGGTCGGACAGGCCTCAACGCATTTAGCGCACGTGCCACAGTGATTGGGCAGTGGCGCATCCGGGACAAGTGGCATGTCCGTCAGCACAGCGATTAATCTGTGCAGCGGCCCATGCGTTGGTGAAACTATTAGTAGCGAACGTCCCTGCCAGCCGAGGCCGGCGGCTTTGGCCAGCACTTTCAGCGACATTAGCCCCATGCGGTGCACCGGATCAAACTCGTCTTCAGTATGAATCGTCAATGCGCGATATTGATTTTCCTCCACAAACGAGCACACATCAATCGCGGCCTTTTCCATGAATAGCGATACGTCATTCCCCGACGCCGTACTGCCAAGCCCGCCGAATGGCATTGCCATCACTACTGCGTAGCGATATTGACTGAGAAATCCGTACGCTTCCGGGACAAGTCCCAATGGCATGCCATGCAGGTTCTGCACATCGGCAATCCCGGCCAGAGCAACGCCGTTTGTTTTGATCAACGCTTTCAGGGCGTCCGTCTTCGGCGAATGGATATTATACGCGGCCATGCGAATCCACCGCAATAAATATTTTCACGCGGGCATTGTTCGGATCCATTGCCTCGTCGCCGTATTCTTCGAAATCTCCAGTGTAGGTTCGCCGATGCCCATGGTCCGGCATCCAGTTGATCCAGATATCGCGCCATGTGTCGGGCACAACCTGTTGCACTGGTCCCTGTTCTGTTGTGAATACTGTGTAATGTGCCGCGGGTAGCGTAGCTGCGTCCATCCCATCCGGAACGCTGTCAATCCGCGACACTTCACAACCGATAAGCACCATGTACTCACCATTAATATCGCTGGCATAGTCGTGGTACACGGCATAAATGGCCGGTGACACTTTATGGGGAATGTGGTTGAACACATCATCCTGAACGAAGCGCTGCCACAGCCCGCCGATTTTCGCCGTGCCATTGGCTTCTGCCTTGTTCGTCGTTCGCACGGTCATGCCAATGAAATGCATCGTATCCCGTTTACTCGTTTCCGTGTGCATGATTAGCCCTCAATTTTGCTACGGATTTTCATCAGATTGTCTTTGCACAAAAATGGCTCGATGTAAATTCTGTAATCATCTTCAGGAATACCGGCCAGATCCTTCACATATTTCTCAATAAACCCAAACGATGGTTGTAATTTCTCGCAGGCGAAATCGTTACAGTGAGCGCAATTATCGAGTTGGCGCTCCACCGCACAATTACGAATCGCACAATCGGCAGTCACCTGCGGGCCATCCGTATTAAAACATCCTGCACAGATCATCGATTCCGGCGGCATGGCAAAACCGAAATACTGTTCAAATTTTTCACTGACACGTTTTTGATCGTCTGCGCCATTAATATTGCCTTCATAAATCGGACAGGTATCGCAACGGTTGCCACAGCGGGCAATAATGGGTTCCATGGGGACCTCCTTGAATTAAATTGTTCTATTAATTCGACTTTGTCACTTTAAAAAATCATAGTTATATTCACATTCCATTTATAAAAAATGTTGTCATTCCCGCATGCCATGTCCAGCTTCCTTTCTATTTTAAAATGTGGACAAGCTTGGCTTTCAGCGGGAATCCAGCATACTGCGGTAGATGACTTCCGATAAAACATTCGGGAGTGACAAATATTAGGAATGTGACAAAGTACAATTAAGGCGTTTCGACATTAATTTCCTGTCAAAACTGATGAACTGATATAATCACGAATTTAAAACCAATGAGTATATAACAAGCTATAAAAAATATTGCGCATGCCAATATAAATCATTATATTCATTACTACAGAATCACATAAGATGATAATCAATGCAAAAAGAAGAATTAGTCACATACTGGATTGAAAGTTCCGACAGAGATTTTTCTACAATGAACCATTTGTTTGAAAAGACCGATTATCATTGGGCTCTTTTCATGGGACATCTGGTTATTGAAAAATTGTTAAAGGCATATTTTGTAAAACGTATTGATACACAACCACCATTGACTCATAACTTGCTACGATTGGCGGAAAAGTCGAACTTGGGATTGACGGAACAGCAAAAAGATTCTCTTGTCACTGTCACGACATTCAATATTCGCGCACGGTATGATGATTACAAACTGGCCTTTTATAAAACTTGCACCAAGGAATTCACGACTCATTGGTTGACTGAAATTAAGGGATTTCGAGCATGGATCAAAAATCAGCTTTAACGATTGCCAAAAACTATCTGAATTACTTAAAGCAACACAATATTGATGTTCGAAATGCCTATCTGTTTGGCTCATACGCAACCGGTACCAGTCATGCCGATAGCGATATCGATCTGGCAATCATCATGCACGAATTGTCGAACAACTTCATCACGCAGATTGAATTGATGAAACTGGGTCGCCACATTGACAGTCGAATTGAACCTCACCCGTTTGATGAATCCGACTTTACCCCATCCAATCCATTTGCGAATGAAGTTTTGAAGAACGGTGTGCAAGTCTTATAACACTTTCCCATCCCTTATTTTACTTCACTCGCCTGTATCGGCAGATAAAGATCCAACTGAATCGTATCCATATCCACCGCTGCGCTGATCAATGTGTCGATCTCACGCTTGCTGATAAGCACTTCCTCCAGTAAATGGCGGCTGCCGTCGTAACGGACATGATTTGTTTCCAGCCAGGTTTGCCATGCCTGATGATTCATCCACGTTTCCATCACCTGTGCCAATGTCGTACGGGTGGCAGCGTACCACCCACCGGCAATATCCTTGAGCTTAATTTCATCGTGCTCCGCAATATCGGGCGGCACGGTGACCCATACTTCATAGCCGTACACAGGATTTTCATCCGTTGGATTCGGATTATTAAAACCGAAAAACCGACACGGAAAATCGTTATCGAGTAAACCAGCCTGTTTCGCCCATGCTGTTATCGTAGTCCAGGCATGGAGTTCCGGCTGTTCACCCACAACGCAATACCAGGCAACCCGCATCGGCGCCACCATTGTTTTGCTAATATCCATTGCTCGCTCTTCTGTTAATGAATATTTCAATAACGTGAACATCAATATGATGTACTAATATACACTATTAAATTTAAAAACGCAAGTAGTTTTTTGGTAATCTGGGGTAACTAATTTTCGTGTGATTAGAAAGCAGCAGTACGTATAAAATCCATTCGGATTTGAAATATCATATGAGGGGCTATATAGTGGTGGCAAATGATTTACTACTTCATTTCAACCGCTTTTCAAATTCAGCTAATGTGATACCCTTAACAGTACCATTTCGATATAGTTCGTACCGCATTTCCGATTCTTCAATCCATTCTTTTTCAATTTCATTATCTGGAAAATTGAACGCATATTGTCGATCTTCCTTCAAAGATATTTTGTCAAATCGTTGCAATGACATAATTTAAATTTTCCCGCTTTGATTATCAATCCCGGATGATTCGAAAATCATCGACTTTCTTATATCCTTCATGCCTGAGATATAAGGCAAAATCGTGAACACTCCCACCGCTCGATTTGAGACTATACGCCGATGCAATATCATTTTCTGCGATTATCACCGCTTCGGCTTCTTCATAAACGACCGTATCGGGTTTAACAAGGCAAAAATGCTCTTTCCATGAATCGGTTCCGATTTCTTTGTAGCAGAGAATCGATGGCATATACCCACGATCGGGCGATCCATAACTGCCCGACTCGTACCGGAAACGTCCCGGTGGAAGCTTGGCTTCACGGAAGCTATTTTCTTTCTGCTCACAACAAAGTTTGTACTTTTTGCCGCTGCCACATGGGCATGGAGAATTTCTGCCAATTTTTGTCATTGCATTTTTTCCGAATTTATGTCGCGGGTAAGCTGCTTGTAAGGTAGCAAGCCAGCGAGTTATCCACTGAAGTAGACACTTTTCCAACAAGCCCCTTCCGAACCGTGCATGCAACTTTCACTG
>JAFGDW010000215.1 GCA_016931935.1 Candidatus Zhuqueibacterota bacterium
GATAAACCAGAATTAAAAAAATTAGACAGGATAACAGGATGAACAGGATTTCTTAGAGGAAGAGATTATACAAATCCTGTGAGTCCGTGAAATCCTGTCTAAAATATGTTTTAACATTTTCTGCCAAAAAATGTCAGAAAATAATTTCTCAGTTACTAACCAGTATAATTTTTGTTCATTTGTGCAACCAATGGTTTTTGAAGATTCATAACTGAATTAACAATACAGGATCACAAACCAGATTCTATTATCCAGTTTCTTTCTTGATTATTTAGACGATCCAGACACTGGAGAACTTTCATTGTAAAACACACATACTGTCTAAACAAAAATCTCACACTAAAACGGAGAATATCATGAAACGCATCCTGATAATCACCTTGCTGTTAGCGACTCATATCTGTCATGCCGAAGAAATCCGTACAATCGATTCCAAAGTCATATCTGCGACAGTATTTCGTGACCGGGCAATGATAACGCGTGAGGCAAGCATTACATTATCCAAAGGAATTCACACGATTATTTTCTCCAAATTGACCAGCGATTTGCAGGATGCATCCGTACGTGTAGCTGCTAATGGAATTAGCGATTTAAAAATTCTCGATGTAAATGTGGAACGTAAATTTACAACTGAAATACAAGGCGATAAAATTCGGGCGCTGCAAGCAAAAATTGACAGCCTGAATGTGCAGCTCTCGATCATAACCGATCGGATGGCTGCACTGCAAAGTCAGAAAGAATTTGTAGAATCACTCAAGGCGGAGTCGGTGAAAGACATCAATCAGAAAATGGTGACCAATCCGGCATCGCCAAAAAGCTGGACCGAGATGGTGCAATTTATCGGCACAACTCTAAACGATGTGTACAACGGACTGCGAAAACAACGCCGGTTGAAGTACAAAATCGAGTTGGAAATACAGGCAATTCAAAGGACAATGGAAGAACTGCGGGGCAATCAAGGTAGGGATTATAAAGATATTAGCGTTAAAATTGAGACGGGTACACAAGGAAACATAAAACTTTATCCATCCTATCTTGTCCGCAATGTCACCTGGTACCCGATGTACGATGCCCGCGTTTCATCGGTTGATAAAGCGCTTGAACTTGCATATTATGGCATGATCCAGCAATCCACCGGTGAAGACTGGAACGACATTCAACTCACCTTCTCCACTGCTGAACCAATGACAGTAAAATCGCTGCCGGAGCTTGATCGCTGGTTTGTGGATGTTCGGCCGCTCCCTGTCAAAACGGAACGCCGACTCTCCCAGCCTGGGCGTTCAAATTTCAAAATTGATTATGAACAGAATTGGGGATTGCCGAGAGGCACCGGGGTCATTTCCGGATTTATTATTGACGGGAGAACGGGTGAAGCGTTGCCCGGCGCCAACGTTTCGTTAGGTGGAACAGCCTATGGCGCTGCCACCGATATGAGTGGGAAATTTTACATTTCCAATATTCCAGTCGGAAGATATAATCTTGAAGTGATGTACATTGGCTATCAAAATATGACAATCAATGTGGAAGTCGTTGAAAAGCAAATCGCATCGGTTACGATCCCGCTTGAATTTTCCAAAATTAGTGGCAAAGAAGTCGTTGTCGTTGCTGAACGCGATGAAATAAAAATGGACATGAATTCAGCTCTTACAATTCAATCAGGGGAAAGAGGCAAGTCAATTCCCAAACCTACATACAGCGATGTCCACGCAAAAGAACTTTCCACCACGTTTGCGTTAAAGACAAAAAATTCCATCCCCAGCGATAACAGTATGCATAAAGTAACGATTACAATTGATGATTTACCAATTGAATTCGAGTATACCGCCATTCCCAAAGCAATTCCTAAAGTTTATTTGAAAGGTAAGGTTGTCAATAATAACAGTTATCCTCTGTTGGAAGGTGAAATAAATGTGTTTATGGATAACGATTTTGTGAACAAAACATTCTTCAACACGATTGTCGCCAATGATACGCTGGAATTGCCGCTCGGCGTAGATGAGAATATTCAAGTTGAGAAAGTGTTGATCAACAAATACAACGAATCAAAAGGAATTCTTAAAGGCAATACGAAACTCACCTATGAATATGAAATTCAAGTGATGAACAATCGGAAAACCGCCGAGCGAGTGTGGATATACGATCAACTGCCGATTCCCATGAATGAGCGAATTAAGATCGATTTGCTGACGTCTGATCTTGATGACAAGGAATTAGATAATGATAAAAAGCTGGAATGGCATCCGGAATTGAAAGCGGGTGAGAAGCTTGTAATCCCATTAAAATACACGGTTGAATATCCAAAAAATCAGCGGGTGTATGGCCTGGAGTAAAATCAGACAGACAACCATTAAGTAAAAATTTAGTATTTATTCAGGCGTGTTGTCATTCCGGCACGCCACAGCGCATCTGCGACTGGATTCCGCGCTTTTTGCGGAAGGAATGCGACCCGCTTCGCAGGGAAGTCCTGTGGGTTGGAATCTCCGTAATATATACGTTTGGATGAAGGAGATTTCGGTATTTGACCCACAAAAACAGTGGGACAAAACCGGAATGACAAGTTAACTGAATAGTAACAAAATTTAAATCATCCGGCTATGCACCAAAGCATGTATTTTGCACATTTTGATTCATCAAAAAGTGTCATAGTTACGTTTGCGGTCTTCAATTACTCAAACTAAAGTAGAGATATTCAGATGTCCACACACGTTGTTAGCTGGACAAAAATCCTGGTGTGCATTGTTTTGACAAGTACATTCCTGGTCTGTACTCACTCCACACCTTCGCAACGATGCGACCGTGAATGTCTTGAAACATACATCGATCAATATCTTAATGCAGTGATCACCCATGATCCCGGCCACCTGCCTTTTACTGCTCATGTCAAATTTACTGAAAACGGTCAACGACTTGAACCGGGTGATGGGCTGTGGAATACTGCCAGTGCTCGGGGATCATACTCGCTCTACTTTGCCGACGAAACAGCAGGACAAATCGGCTTCTTCGGAACCATTCGTGAGTCCAATGTTCCGGCAATTATTGCTATTCGTTTGAAAATTGAACAGGCGAAGATCTCGGAAATAGAGACTCTTGTCGCCCGCGATTCCACAGGCGCCATACGGCTGGAAGCATTGCCCGGCCCGCATCCTTCTTTTCTGGAGAACATTCCGGAATCACAACAAACATCGCGAGACGAGCTGATTCGCATCGCAAACATGTATTTTACAGGCCTGGAACAAAACGACGGTAAAGGTGACTATCCGTTCGCTGACAGATGTAATCGAATCGAAAACGGCATGCAAACCACAAACAAACCGGGAGACAATCCGATCCAGTTTGATATTACTGCGTTGACCTGCAAGCAACAGTTTGAGTCCGGTTTCTTTCGGTTTGTTACACGAATTCGTGATCGGCGTTTCATAATAGTCGATCAGCCCCGGGGAGTGGTTTTCGCCTTTGCGTTTTTCGATCATGCCGGCAATGTACCAGCCGTTACACTTACCAATGGGATGACGATTCCGATAAGTGTTAAAGAACCCTGGACATGGGAAATCGCCGAAATTTTCAAAATTAAAGATGGTTTATTTCAGCAAATAGAGGCGGTCTGTACTCGGTCCCCGTATGGCATGAATTCCGGCTGGAGCAATTGGGGAGACGGTTTATCCAGTCGAATTCAGCATTAATTTTTGCTTTCGTCCTGCAAAAAAATCGCGTAAAGACAATGGAAGGCATTTCGGAATAAGGACTTTATATGAAACATCATATTTCACTTATTATGATCGTGTTTTTTATTTCAGGCTGTTTAAACTGCGCTTATCAAAAAAATGTTTATGATGTTTACTCAACGTATTATGATTCCAATCCATGGTACATTCTCCGGCCAGTATTGGGGATTGGATTAGAAAAAGTTGATGACAAAGTAATTGTTACCGATGTGCTGCATAACGCTCTGGCACAAGGCGTCAAAAAAGGTGATATGCTGTTAAAAATAGATGACAAGCTGATTGAAAAGCGTGTTGATATTTTAAATTATATTCTTTCAAAAAAAATTGGGGATAACCTAACGATCACCCTTTATCATGATGGCAATATCAAGGAAATACCAATTACGCTGGAACGTCGCTATTTTCACTGGCTACAGCAGGCGCTAACACATTTGGTATGGTCCGACCAAACGATACGAATTGTCGCTGTGCACGGTGAAATCGCCAACATCAATAATTTGATGGATAGTGAATATCAGGCGTGGAAAGACGACATGTGGACTGAATTAAGCAAACGAATTGAACGGCGTTTTTTCCGGACAGTTGAAAACGAACTGGTATTTTCTTATGTCAGTAATGATTCCGTGCAAGCTGCTTTCAATTCAGATACTGTACAAGAAGACACATTTGACACTCAGGCAGGACGAAATAAGCTAATTACTACATTTAATGTAACTCATATTTTGCAATACGATTTTCTGATTGACGGCCTGCGCACAATAAAAAGATATTCCGTTGTGGAAGCAGCTAGCGGGGCAACGCTTGATTCATTTGAGGTGGAGTAAATATTGGAGATTGTCCGAACGCATTTTGCCTAAATTCTAATCAGCAATTAACCACACCGGATTCGTATAGCATTTCCGCCCTGTACGTGTGCTACATTCCACGCGCATATAACCACCGCCTTCCGAAGAATTTTCCCAGGGAATTGTTAAGTGCAACGTATGGGATTTCTTCTTATTATTCAACAACTCAAGTGCAATTTCTGTTTGCTGTTTCAGGTCCCCGCAATACAACGTGATCCGTTCAAGAAAGCCAAATTCTGCTGATGATTTCGCCTTGAGCGATAACGTAAACGAGTGACCAATTGCTGAATCACCGGATCGATAAACGGTGCCGGATTCATCAGTCAAATAAAAATCCACAAATGGGCCATCAGTCATCAGGCAGCGACCTCGACAGAGTGCCTGAAGGACATTATTTAATGTGAAATCCCCTTGCACATACACTGCCGTCCGCACTGTTCCAAATACCTGTTCGTGATGCTCGCGCATTGTCCAGAATGGGAAACCAATTTGCCGGAAACGATTGAAATTGCCATGCGCATCAGTGCCGCCGACGATGAATCGTCGTTTCCCGGCCAAAAGTAATTGCACCCAATGCTTCAAATCCCGTTCAATAGAGCCATCATCCACGCCATTCCAGAATTGCATTCCATCGAGCCGGTCGTGCTGATAATCGCGTATCGTCCAACGGCCACGCCGAATTAGCAGCCATTGAAGAAACGGGGTCGGCGTTTCGGGATGGGCCGCGATCGCTACGGTATTTTCACCAAGCTGATCGAGAATATCCGGAATGCGCAAATCCGGCCGGGTGCGGAACCAGCGCTCGGCGCCATCGCCTTTGCCGGGGATGAATTCAGGATGATTCAAAATCAGAAAATGCACATTGCGGTTCGCTGAATTGCCAGCCGACACTTCTTCACCGGGGATCACCACAAAATCGGGATTATCTTGATTCACCCGATCAATTTCGTGTTGGTATTGCTGCCATTTCAGCAAATCGGGATCGTTCTTCAAATAATTATCGATATAATCATCCAAATCGTATGAGTGATCGGTCGCCGCGAAAAAATCCAGGCCCATTGCGCGACTCAATTGAGCGGACGCTTCCACTGGCGCGCCAAACTCTACCTGGTCTTCACTGTAAGATGTGTGGCAATGCATATCACCGTAATACCAACCTTCAGTTCGTGGCAATCGCTCATCAGCGACAAACACATTCAGCGGTTCATGAGAAGATATCCGGTAATTATCGTTGTGATAAGTGCGGGTCTTACCATCACAGGTCATCGTCACTGTTACATCCACCTGAACTGCGCCACGAACCTTGTGCGGTACATCGAAGTTAAGCACCCACGATACATATTTCTGGCAATATTCCGGACTGCGAATCATCCAGGTGCGGGAAAAGATAGCTTTTCCTTTTACAAGCAACTGTGCTTCCACATGAACAACCGATGCGGGAAATTGATCGCTATCCTTCATGAACACCAGAATCGGAATCGCGCGCCCGGGTTCAACGCGATGCGGCGCGTCGACAATCAGTTCCGGTTCACGCTTTTTCAGGCGGCTGTACACACCTTTGAACGAGTAATGGGTTTCCGCATACACGACGAACGGAAGCATCCAGGTAAACGGATTACGCCAGACGTCGTCGAATATATTTGTCAAATCCATATTTCGCTTTCGATAATATGCTCAGAATCAAGTAACTATCCAATCGGTACTGGAACGATGGGTCGAAATAACAATTTATGGTACAATGAGCGCAGAAGTCATGTTTGCCTTGCATCTGTTGCTGCTGCTTGTATTCCGCAGATTCTAAAATATGTTGAAGATTGCCGCGAATCGGCAAGCGTGTCGCTGCCCGATGAAAACATGGGACTAGCACACAATTATCCGGCGAAATAACAACGCTTGAACTGACTGCATAGCAGCGAGGATATTGCGTGTTGTTTCCACCGGCTCGGATCAATTTGTGCAATGCAGCATTGATGTAAATATATGGTTTCCGTGCATAACGATCCAGCCGTTCCAGCATTCCCATCGTCAATTCCGGCTGTCCGCAATACTTAAATATCGGATTGACAATCAGCATCAATCGTTGTTCAGCAGCAAATTCGCTCAGTCTATCAATAGAATCAATATTTTCCGGCGTCACCGTAAACAGCAAATCCGGAGTTTCGCCAAGCGCCTGTGCCGTGGCAATACTGGTCATCACCGAATCGAATGTCGACCGTCCGCGTAAACCGTTATGAACATCCGGATTCAACGAATCAAGCGAGAAATGAAGCAGGTCCACCAACCCATGTAATTCATTTGCCCGATCATCATATAACAAACAATTGGTTGTCACCGATGTATAAAATCCCAACTGTTTCGCCAAAATCAACATATCCGGCAATTGCGGATGAAGCAAAGGCTCTCCACCGGTAAAATCAATGAACTTCACACCGATGCGTTTAAGCTGCTGTAAATTTCCCGTCACATCTGTCATGCTACAATCCGATATTTCCCGGTATTCAGAAGCACGCCAGATGTCACAAAATCGGCAGCGGGCATTGCAACGGTAGGTAATATAGTAATTGCATAGAATCGGCTTCATTGTAAATAACTGATTTTGAGATACAATTCATAAGGATTTTATTTTCAGATTACAACTTAGCGATAGCATCGCTCCAAGCGATGCTATCGCTCTGCTATCCTGAAATTCTAAAACAAATTTAAACTTTGACACAAAATCCCCGAACGCCCAACAATGTTCGTGTATTTAGTGTGGTTTGTGGTTCACGCTATTTGTTTTATAAGCCTTCAACGTCATCACCAAATCAAACGGCGACTGGTGAAATTCGAACTTCACCGGCAGCCGTCGATCATCCGTTGAAATCCGAATTGTCATGGTAGAATTGGGTTGGGATAGCCGATTGGTCAACAAATCCGTGTCCCAGGGCCGCTCTTCATCGGTTAATGCATCGAACGACATATCGATCCGTTCAACTTCCATTTTTTCATCACAGCATTTTATTAACTCAGTGCCGTTATGAACAGCATTCGCCTGTGATAATAATCGCTCCGCATCAACGTGAAAACGCAGCGTATCATCCCACTCAGTCGCACGTAAAAAATAGAGCATGGAAAAAAAGTCACGTGTGTCCGCCGGGATTGCCCAACTTTGCGTACTGTCAATCGTTGCCAGTAATGTAATGTGATTAAAAATCGTACAGCGTTGCTGCATAATGTTCTTTTGAGTCACCCATTTATGAAGCGTCAACGGCAGGAATGTTTGTTGCGTAAAGCAGGTTTCGTACTGATTATTCACTCGGAATAACCGTGAGGCTATTCCCCGCGTTTTGGCATCCACATAAACTTTATTAACCGGGCACTGATTTATTGAATCCGCATAAAGTGTGATGATCATTCTGCCGGCATCCCAGTGCAGATATTCGATGGAGTATTCGAGTGTTTCGCCGGCATTCATCCATTGGCATTCACGGGCAGATACAAAATTAGGTAAGAAAATGAAAAATATCAGCAGCCATGTGCGCATAGTCGGTTTCCTGTTCAAGAGTAACCAAGATACAACATTTTTCACTCCATTGCAACCGGAATTCATGATAAAATTTGTATCCATTCAATAAACTGATCCTTACCCACATCTATGTTACTGGACACGGGATGATTCAAAATTCCCCTTCCCTTCGTAAGGAAAGGGGAGAAAAACCTTTCCCCGTGTTCAGTAAAAAATGTGGGTAAGGATCAGTTCAATAGATGGTGGTGATATGTCTGCTTTCACA
>JAFGDW010000009.1 GCA_016931935.1 Candidatus Zhuqueibacterota bacterium
CAATTCAGCATGCTTATATTTTGTAATTCATTTATATGATATATTTATTAATTGTAAATTACATTTTATTTATACGCAGACCCTAAGATACGGAATGTATATTTTTTGATGTGCTTCAATTTGTTGACACTTTATACTAGTTTGAAACTATATATTAACGGATATTCTGCCACACCAACCGTGACAATGTATTCTGTCCAAACAGATTAATATTCTGATCCAGGCTGTAATTTAGCACTTTGGCAAGTTGTCTGATTTGTTGATAATCGGTGTAGCCACGATCCATTGTGCGTAGCGGGTAAACGGTGTTGTTTGTTAGCAACGGATCGGCATCAGCAGGAAATCCGTGCCGGGATACACTGCGCTCCCAATCCAGCGTACCGGGAATAGGGGAGAATGATGTTAACCGGACTTTGGCGCCTAGTGAAGCAACAAAAATCATACTATTGATCACTTCGTCGAGCGGCTGTTCCGGTAAACCCATGATGACATAAACATCAATATCCTTACGTTGAAAGCCTGCCTGTTCAAAATAGTCAATTGAATTGGCCAGAGCATCATCGGTCACTTTATAAAGCATCTCTTTTTGGCGTTGTTTGTTTGATGTTTCATAACTGACACGAATCGTCCGAAAATTGGTTTTATACATCAGTCTAGCCATGTCCGACGTAATTTCTTTTGCATGAATTCCGTTAGGAGTATGAAATATCACCGGAAATTTGGCTGCATGTAATAAATTCAACATTACATCGAAGTGCTTGTCGTGTCGAACCAGTAATGCTTCATCGTAGAAAACAATGTGTTGAGTATGGCGTGTGCGGTGATGGAAGCGGATTGTCTCCACAATGCGTTTGGGATCGCGCTGCTGATATGGGCCATTAAGCGAATGTGAGGCACAGAATGAACAATTGTACGGACACCCACGGGATGTCATTACCACGAGCGATGGAAGTTGCGAGTAAAACCGGAATGTCGGATTAGGGAAATCGGCCCATTTATGTGGCACAATATCCCAATTCGTTATATGATGGGTAAGCTGTTCCAGTAGTTCCAATGCCGGTCGTTCGCCTTCGCCAGCAATGACATAGTCAGCCCCCGAGTTTTGCCTGGCGTGCTCCTTACAAAGGGTTGCGTAAATACCGCCAAGCACAATCGGACTATTCGGAAAATGTTTTTTAACAAGTTTAATTGCCAGAAAAACTCCCGGATACCAGTATGTCATCATGGATGATACCAGAATGACAGCAGGTGTGGGGATATTTTGCAGCGATTTTTCAAAGATTTCAATATCAATTCCGTAACGACAAAAAGGACGAGGAATATCGTTAAAAAATGTCGGCTTTTCGACCGGGATGCGATGAAATTTTCCTGTTCCGAACTTTCGTTTAATGGATCTATATTTACCGCTACTTTCAGTTTGCAGAGGGTGAAACCGATCAAGGCAATCAATCAGACTGATTTCATATCCCTGTTGTTCGAGCACACTTGCGATGGATAGCAGGCCGAGCGGTTTGATCCAAAAATCATATGCGGCAAAATCATAAATCCATGGATTAATAAGTAAAACATGAGGAGATTTCATGATGCCAGTTGATCCACCAATCGTGCTAATGTCCGAATTTCATGGATGTAATTTTCCATTATTGATGCCCACTCTTGCTTGCCCGGTTTTTTCTTGCCTTCGGCAATGGCCATTAATTGTTGGAAAATATCTTTATTCAGCCCGAATGTATCGACTGTTTGCAGAACAATGGATGCACGGTCAGCTTCTGATGATACACCCTTCAATTTTAATAATGCGGAGAATAAAACGCTAAAATCAGCGATTGATTTTTTTACCAGATCTTTTAACAGATATGATTTACCGGATGAACTTAGAAATGAACCGCGTAAGTGTAGTAATTTCCCCTTCATTTCCCGTTCACATTGCAGTCGTAAATCATCAGTGCTGATCGCTAAATTTTTTAAAACGTCGTCACCGAAAACGAGTTCATGGTGAGCCTGGATGCCTGCAAATTCCATTGGAAACGAATCCAGTGACGATTCAATATAGCTGCGTGTAAGCACAAGCGGTGTACTTACTTTGCGCTTTGCCCACTTTTTAACAAATGGAATTGCCCGTGCCAGCTTATCAATTCCCTGTTCGGAAACGATAACCATGAAGTTAATGTCGGATTTTTTGTATTGATAGAGTCCCTTTGCCGCACTTCCGTAGAGAAGAATGGATTCGAGATCATCGGCAAATATGGATTTCATATCTGCAACAAATTCATCAAAAATTTCAGGAGGATTCTTTGGAATTTTAGCCATGGGAACTACTCCGTTTATCTATTGCTACTGGATTAGATTAAATGGTTACTTTGAATTTGTATAACTTTCAGTAATTTGAGTCTACCTGAAAACGGATTAACGTCGGTTGAGTGCTCCATAGGCGCATCAAGATGTGCACGATCGTTGACTCCAACTGACGAATGTAACAGGTACGGTTTTCTGGTAGGCTCTAAGGTTAAGCTTTCGTTTTGACATTGATACTTGATATCTAGCTTGGCCCGCTAATAACTCCCGCTTGCGCCACCACCACCGCTCATGCCGCCGCCGAATCCGCCGAAACCACCTCCGAATCCGCCCCCGCCAAAACCGCCGCCAAATCCACCGTGTCGATTGGAGCCGCCTCCCATTAACGAACCCAGAATTAGCCACGGAAGACCACGGCCACGTGATCGCAATAGAAAGAAGAATATAAGCAATGGCAGCAATTTACCAATAATACTGCCACCCTGTTTGCGTTGCTGCGGATGTTGCCGCTGCACACCAGTGAGCTCAATACCTTCGTCTTTTGTAACGATATCGGCAATTGCGTTTGTGGCTTCTAAAAATGCCTTACCATAATCCCCGCGGCGTAGATTCGGGATCAAATAATCATCACGAATTTGGCCGGCTTTTCCATCAGGAATTATGCCTTCCAAACCGTAGCCGACTTCAATCCTGACTTTGCGATCTTGTACTACGTTCAGAATGAGCACACCTTTATCTTCGCCTTTCCCACCAATGCCCCAATTTTCAAACAACCGTGCTGCATAATCTTCCAAATAATTGTTATCGCCAAGTGTTTCCATTGTGACGATCACTACCGCGACATGCGCTTGTTGCCAGAGTGCTGTACAAAGTGCTTCAAGCTGATGTTCAGCCGAGGCAGGAATAACATTGGCAAAGTCATTTACCGCGCCTCGATGGGCAGGAAATGATTGAGCTTGAATGATAAGCGGTAACATGAATATGCAACATAATAACGTTACTAAAACAACTTTGTAATTTGCTTTATTTCCGAATTTGATCAATACCATTATTACTGTCCATTTCGTGGTTCGTTTTATTGAATGCTGTAATCTTCCTTCTTTATCTTTTTCCATTTCCAACCAAACAACATTGTCCCTAGGCGACGGGTCCAGCGACGTTTGCTCATCGACCGTTTAAGACCATAAAATCGGCCCCGATCCTTAACATTTTTTACATTTACCACCAGTCCGCCATCAGCGCTGTAGGAGCGTTCATCTCGAAGTCGTCCTTCCATCTGAAACAGTTCTTCAGGCGTACAAATTCCTTTGGTAACCAGCATATTGATTATTGTTTCTTTTGAGATTTCGTTGGCATTTGGAACCCAGTTTTGAGTCGTCGTAATAGCAGGCCTGGCTGTGGGTCTGGTGTTGGTGGTGTCAAAGGTCATGAAAAGCGTCCTCCTCGGTTGGTGTTCGTTGTTGTAAAGACTGCTCATCCCCGGATTATTTGTTGCCCTAAATATAGAAGTTTTTCTGATTGGATGCAAGGTAAAAATACGAATTTCTTATAATTATGGCTGCTGGCTATTTCGGGAATGTTAGATGTTTTTGTACTATTCCGGTGTTTGTGAAAATGGCTTGCATTTCAAATTGAATTTTGTTATGTTGGGTAGAACAATTTGCGGAGAAACTGATGAAAACGGATGCAAAACATGTTCACTCCGTACAGGCTAACCGGCTTATTCAACTTGGACTCCTGCTATTTTTATTCGGTCTGTTTAACGGCTTTTTAATTAGTTCGCAGCTATTACCTAAAGTTGTTCGGGCAGCGCATTTGCTTGCGCTTATGGGCGGTACATTCCTGATCGCCATTGGGTTGTTATGGCCTCGACTGCGCCTTTCATTACGCCTTCTGCGCTTAAATTTTGCATTGGCAATTTATGGTTTTTATGGTGGGTGGTTACTTTATCTTATAGCAGGAATGTTTGGTCTTGGTGCAATGTTTCCGATAGCGGCGGATGGCGTTCGTGGACCGGAAACTGTGGAATTTGCACTTTCCACCACTTTCGGAACAGTTGCTCTGGCAATGATTTGGTTATGTGGTTCGCTTATATGGGGGCTGCGTTCGTCGCCGGAAGATGATGAATCATAAAAAAAGTGTTTTTTTTGATGTTTAAGGACCAAACTATTTCACAAATTAGAAATTTAAATGTTACTGATACTTGTTTTAAAAGGTGACCAGAGGGTAATTCATGAGTCAGATTTTGTTGAAGGATATTTTTCATCTCGTTACAATGAACGATAACCGTAATCGATTTAACGGTATGGACGTATTGATCGATGATAATAAAATTGTCAAGATTGCAAGAAATATTGAAGCCCCCGATGCTCGCCTTGTGGAGTGTTCAACAAAATTGGTGCTGCCGGGATTTGTGAATTCGCATCACCATCTGTTTCAAACGATGACGCGCAATGTGCCCGGTGCACAGAATGAACCGTTATTTCAATGGTTAACACATCTTTATGAAATTTGGAAATATCTTGATGAAGATGTTGTGCGCTATTCCACGCTGCTCGGCTGTGGTGAATTGCTGAAGACAGGCTGTGCGACTACTACCGATCATCATTATTTATATCCACGTTCGATGAATGGCAGCATTCCTGATATTCAGATGGCAGCGGCCTCGGAAATCGGAATTCGGTTCGCACCCACCCGCGGATCAATGTCGCGCGGCAAGTCGCAGGGAGGATTGCCACCGGATGTAATCTGTCAGAATGAAGATGACATTCTGATTCAGTCGGAAGAGGCAATTCAGCGATACCATGATCCTTCACCGTTTGCGATGCAACAGATACATTTGGCGCCGTGCGCTCCTTTTAATATTACTTTGGAATTAATGGAACAAACCGCCACATTAGCGCGAAAATACGGAGTCCGCCTCCATACGCATCTCGCTGAAACCCTTGATGAAAATGAATATTGCCAAAAAGTATATGGCACGCGGCCATTGGCGCTCATGGAATCGCTGGACTGGCTCGGAGCAGATGTCTGGTTTGCTCACGGCATTCATTTTACTAATGATGAATTAAAACTTCTGGCAAAGACGAAAACAGGTATTTCGCATTGTCCAACGTCGAATATGCGGCTCGGTTCAGGCTTTGCCCGGGTACCGGACATGCGAAAACTTGGAGTTACTGTCGGTTTGGCAGTTGATGGTTCCGCCAGTAATGATTCATCGGATATGGTGGGCGAATTACGGAATGCCCTGCTGTTGCACCGCGTCAAGAACGGCGCTTCAGCGATAACAGCAACGGATGTACTGGAAATGGCCACGCTCGGTTCAGCAACGTTGCTCGGTCGTAGTGATATTGGCTCGATTGTAGTCGGAAAGGCTGCGGATATTGCAATTTTTGAATTAGATAAGCTGGAATACACCGGCGCGCTTTCTGATCCGATGGCAGCGTTAATATTTTGCGGTATTAATCACACCGCGTACATGACGATTGTTAATGGCCGAATTGTCGTAGAAAACGGACAGCTCACCGAGTTTGATGAACGGGAAATTATTGATAAAGGTAACGCACTATCCATGCGGATGCTCGAAAAGGCAGGCGTGAGATAGTATTTTCTATTCAATATGCTGTCAATAAAAATGAGTGATCAAATTTCGAAAAATAATTTTAGGTTTTTGGAATCAGTGTGATTAAATGAAAATTTTTGTGCAAGCCAACTTTATACGGTCCTGGTTATAAAATTTGCCAACTCCCAACTCGCCGCTATTAATTATCCGCAACAAACATTTCTTAACATCATTGCATTTCTAATGCTGCGCAAGACTTTTCTGCATTGTGCACCCGGTTCTAAAATTCCTGCCGATACGTACAATTAAAAAGAAATTAAAATAATGCAATAGAACAGCCGATAACTTTATTTAAGATAGTTGTTCAAATCGTAACTAAAGTCAAAGACTTTCATTAGGCGGAAATAGCTACCGATCCGAAGACCGCACATAAATGTAGTGTGAATTGTCATATTCCTGTTCCCAAATTTTAATTATTTGTAAATCCGTTGGTGATAGGAATGTAATACGTTGTGATTTAATTCCGATAATAAAAAAGCCGATCAAACAAGAGTTATACTTCACTGAAAGGAAGTCCTGTGAAAATAGCCCATCTATCCGATCTCCATATCTCGCCCAGAAGCAGGCCTGAAAATTCCGATTATACGCGACGATTATTAAATTACGCCTTGGAAGAAGGCGTGGATCATATTGTTGTCACCGGTGACCTGACAGATTTGGCTACTCCTGATGATTTTCTTGAAGCGAGAAAAATTTTCGATGAATTCGGATTGTTGAATCCATTTAGATTGACAGTTGTTATCGGTAATCATGATATTTTTGGCGGCGTCCATTTAGCAAAAGATCTGATAAAATACCCCGGTCGCTGTGCCACTATCAATTACGAGCGGAAACTCAACGAATTTAAAAGCTATTTTCTGGAAACCTTTGAAAATATATATGCACCTCCGCCTCCGAAAGTATTTCCGTTTGTGAAACCTATTGGAGATATACTATTTGTTGGTGTCAATTCAATTGCAAAGTATTCCAAATTTGCTAATTTATTTGGCGCAAAAGGGCGAGTTTATAAATCTGAATTATCCGATGTTGAAAACTTACTTAAAATAGCAGCCCACGATGTTCGCAAGCGAATTCTACTTATTCACCACCATTTCAATAAACAGGTGGATACACAATTTTCATCCCGGCAGCCAACACTCAAGCGGTTGGAACTCTATGCCAATCGGCTGAAATATAAAAACAAACTATATCGCATTATGCGCAGGTTTAATATTGATCTTGTATTACATGGTCATGAACATGTTTCTCACCACTACAGTCAACGCGGATTTTATTTTATGAATGCCGGAGGGTGTGTTGATAAAATTAAGCCTCAAGAATTAATGGTCAATTTTGTTCAATTTTGGGGTGACCAGTTATATACGGAAATTAGAACGATTCACGAAGATAAGTTGAAAAATCAACGAAAGATCTTTGCCGATACGCTCGTTTTAAATGGATAAAATATTTTCCAGCCAGTGTTGCGCATGATTGTAAAATTGTAATTTACATTATCGAAAAGATGTTTTCATCCCAGAAACATTCTTCGGACATCGACGTTCAATATCTTACCAACAAATAACAATAGCCCTCAAGAATCTTCCCAAAATGACAGATATTTAATATAGAGGACCAGATAAATAGAGGAGACAGGCATTGAAAAAAACATTTCTGGTTGATACTAATGTAATATTGCACGATTCATCGTGTATTTTTCATTTTGATGATAATGATATCGTAATTCCGATAACGGTGATAGAAGAAATCGACCAGTTCAAACGCGGCCATGATCCGATTAATTTTCATGCCCGTCATTTTATCAGGCTGCTGGACAAATTTTCCAGCGATCACATCATCAACGGAGGTGCATCGATTGGAAAAGGCCATGGGAAAATAAGTATTCTAACAATTTTTAATGACGAACCGGAACTCATGTCTGCCTTCTTCGAGCGCAAGGCGGATCATCGGATTTTGAGCGCTGCACTTCACTTAAAGAAGAAACACCCGCGCAAACAAATTATTTTGGTGAGTAAAGATGTCAACTTAAGATTAAAAGCAAAAGCGCTTGGCCTTAATTCACAAGATTATTATACTGATAAGATTGATGATATCGAAAAACTTTATCGGGGAAAACGTCTCATCGAAGATGCCGCGCCGGACTTGATTCAACAGATGTATGCATCGCCATACGAAAAACCGATTGAAGATACAACGATACCCAACCCGGTGAGCAATGAATATTTTATTTTACGTTGCCGCAGTCAATCAGCTCTGGCATCTTACAATCCATTAACGGCGATGCTGGAGCGTGTCGATAAATTGATGGCGTATGGAATTATGCCGCGAAATGCCGAGCAAACATTTGCCTTGCATGCGCTTAGTAATCCGAATGTACAGCTTGTCACGCTCAGCGGAAAAGCTGGCACCGGGAAAACGTTGCTTGCACTTGCTGCTGCGCTGGAGAACAACAAAAAATACAGGCAGATTTATCTGGCCCGTCCCGTGGTTGCATTGTCCAATCGTGATCTCGGATATTTGCCCGGGGATATCGAATCAAAGCTCGATCCCTATATGCAACCGTTGTTTGATAATTTAAGCGTCATCAAAAATCAATTTTCTGAAATTGACAAGCGTTATGTGAAAATTCAGGCAATGTTGGAAAATGGCAAGCTGGAAATATCACCATTGGCTTACATTCGCGGTCGCAGCCTCGAAAAAATCTTCTTCATCGTTGATGAAGCTCAAAATTTAACACCTCATGAAGTTAAGACAATTATCACCCGTGCCGGAGAAGGCACAAAAATTGTGTTTACCGGCGATCCCTACCAGATTGACACGCCGTATCTGGATTCCCAATCAAATGGACTAAGCTATCTGATCGATCGAATGAAAGGGCAGGCAATTTATGCCCACATTACTCTGGAGAAAGGGGAACGTTCAGAATTGGCGGAACTAGCGAGTAATTTGTTGTAAATCAATTTTGAATAGGATGAGTATCCGCTCAATATACGATGATTTGGGGCTGTATTAAAAGTCAAAATTCGTATAATTTCTTCATGCTGAGCGAGGTCGAAGCATATTATTTTATCGTAAGTTATCATCCTTCGACTACGCTCAGGATGAAGCTTGACATGACTTTTGATACAGCCCCATATACCCTCCATTATTGAAAGATACTAGGACGAGAGTTTATGGTTTTGAAAATAAAAAAACCGATTCATAGATGAGAATCGGTTTTTTATCACATTAATATTAAAGGCCCCTTCGTTTATTGCTCCATCAACCATTCCTTACCATTAAAAAATTGAATTTACATTCTTATTTTCGGTCAAATGAAATGATTCTTTAATGAAAGTGAAATTTTTGTCAATTCATACGTTGAGTTAAAATGAACACTGGGAACTTTAGATAAACGCGTTCGTTAAACAAGTCAAAATTTAAAATAATAATGCTCCAGGGGTGCTTCGATCTACGTATCAAAGCTGAGATTATACCCTTAGAACCTGATCTGGATAATGCCAGCGCAGGGAACGTGGCAAATTAATATGCTGATGCCGTTCCAATGTGGTGGAACGGCTTTTTTATTTAATGGAGGATTTTAATGAAACAAGAGTTACCTGATATTGGAAAAATATCTCCCGACATTTTTGAACAAATTATTCTGCCACAATTGGGCCGAAAACGCACGGATGTTTTGGTGGGACCGCAGAATGGAGTGGATGTTGGTGTCGTTGATCTGGGAAATGAGAATGTGATGGTGACAACAACCGATCCCATTTTTGTTGTTCCACCGTATGGGTGGGAGCGATCTGCCTGGTTCGCTATTCATATACTTGCATCTGATGCTGTTACATCCGGTTTGGCACCGACGCATATTACCATGGATTTAAATTTACCATTATCCATAACTCGCGACCAGTTTGAACAACTTTGGAATGTTATGCATCGCGAGTGTGACAAAATTGGAATGGCTGTTATTTCCGGTCATACAGGGCGTTACGAAGGGTGTGATTATCCGATGATTGGCGGCGCTGCAGTGATATGCATCGGCCCAAAAGAAAAATATGTTACCCCTCGAATGGCAAATGTCGGAGATGCTGTGATTGTTACCAAAGGCGCAGCAGTGGAAGCGGCAGGCTTATTTGCTGTAACATTCCCCACAAAAATTGCTAAAGCATTCGGTGACACGTTTGCCGTTGAATCAGAAGAAATTTTCTGGCAAATGTCAGTTGTTGATGATGCATTGACCGCCGTACAAGCGGGGGTCCGTGACAAAGGCGTCACCGCCATGCACGATGCAACCGAATGTGGCGTATGGGGTGGTCTGTATGAAATAGCTCAGGCATCGAATGTGGGCATGATAATCCAAAAAGATGATATTATTGTTCAGGAAAAGATTGGAAAAATCTGTGAATTGTTTAATATCGATCCCTATGCATCAATTAGTGAGGGGACGTTGTTGATTACCAGTCGACAAAATGAAGCCTCGGAAATTGTTGACCGGCTCGCCGATAAAGGGATACTCTCCAGTATCGTCGGTGAAGTTGTGCCACAGAATGAGGGCATGCATTATTACGAAAATGGACGTAAGGTAACGCTCGAACATCCGCGAGTTGACCCATTTTGGGCAGCATTTGGGAAAGCAGCTTCGGATGGCGCTGCAAAATAGGGCGTACTATTTATCAAGAAAACTGCAAAGTAAACAAAGCACTTTATATTCGTTAATAATTTTGAATCTCTGGCAAGTGCATCTGGCTTGCTATCCATTAAGGAACAGAAAATACTATATCATGTCCGAAAAAACGATTACTGAAATCGGTGAATTTGGATTAATAGACCGCATCGAAAAAATGCTTCCTGGTTTTTTACACCCTGATTTGGTAAAAGGCATCGGTGACGATACAGCAATAATTCGCTGGCATAATCAGCGTATTCTTCTGGTTACATGCGATATTCAGATCGAGAATCAGCATTTTCGTCGTGATTACACTACATTCCAGCAGCTTGGCCGACGCGCAATGGCCGTGAATATGAGCGATATTGCAGCAATGGGAGGGCGTCCATTATTCGCCTTAATTTCTCTGGGATTGCCGAGTACTTTGACTGAATCACAGGTTACTGATTTGTACGTCGGAATGCAAGCATTGCTGGAGCCATGGAGTGCGATGATTATCGGCGGTAATCTATCTCATTCTGAACGTGATATTATTATTGATATCACATTGATTGGAGATGCAGATGTCGATCAGTATATTTTAAGAAATGGAGCTAAGCCAGGTGACTCAATTTGGGTAAGTGGGTGTCCCGGATTATCAGCAGCAGGTTTCAGAACACTCCAAACTAACGATAGTGATATACAATCGGAATTTCGGGCAGCTATTGAGGCGCATGTGGAACCTTCGCCGCGAATTGAATTGGGGCAAGCATTAGCCACTAATAACTATGCAACCTCGATGATTGACATCAGTGACGGTATCGCCAGCGATTTAAATCATATATGTATCTGCAGCGATGTCGGAGCATTACTTAATGAAACCACATTGCCCGCACCTGATGTAAAAGACAGAATTGAATCTGTTCTCGCAGTATCATGGCGACAACTTGCCCTGCACGGTGGTGAGGATTATGAATTACTTTTTACTGTTCCGCCGTCAATAGATGATTCCGAGATTCTCCGGATTGCAAATGAATGTAATATCCGCGTTACACGTATTGGGGCGATAACCTTGCCAAAGGACAGAATATTTTTGAAAGCAAGAAGTGGAGTTGTTGAAACGTTAACACCTTCCGGATGGGATCATTTTAAACGATGATTGCATTTATACTAAAGCTGAATTGGTTTTCGGATTTAAACATAAATTCCCTTCCTTTTGCCGGAAGGGATTAAGAGAAGGTTTATAAAAAGGAAGTCCGAAAACCAATTAGTTACATGTGCAATAATCAATATTGACATGTCTCACTTTTCACGTCTCACGTCTTTATGAATAAAATTGATAAATGTGTCTATGGAGGACATTAATTATGTATAAAGCAATGACAATAGCTGGCTCCGATAGTGGAGGTGGTGCTGGTATTCAAGCCGATCTGAAGACATTTACTGCCTATGGTGTTTTCGGAACGTCAGCTATTACAGCTTTAACAGCGCAAAATACAATTGGCGTACAAGGAATTTTACCGGTTGATCCAGAATTCGTTGTAAAGCAAATGAACAGCATTCTTGACGATATTGGTACCGATGCTCTGAAAACCGGCATGTTAGCAAATCCGGAAATAGTAACGGCAGTTGCGGAAACTATTTCAGAATATAATCTTAAAAATGTGATCGTTGATCCCGTGATGATTGCTAAAAGTGGTGATGCATTGCTATCGGACAATGCGCGAATGGCAGTCATAGAAAAATTGGTGCCATTAGCAACAGTAGTCACACCCAATGTATTTGAAGCCGAAGTAATGCTTAATATGAAAATAAACACCATTGCTGACATGAAAATGGCAGGAAAAAAGTTGAAAGATATGGGGTGTGAATGGGTGGTTATTAAGGGTGGCCATATGGAATCGGAGCATGAAGCAATTGATGTTGTTTTTAATGGCGCTGAATATTTTCTACTTTCGAATAAGCGCTATGATACCAAAAATACACATGGCACTGGTTGTACATTCTCGTCAGCAATAGCCGCAGGTTTGGCAAAACAGTACTCACCATTTAAAGCTATTCAACAGGCTAAACAATTTATTTCCCAGGCAATCAAAGAAAGCTTACCGATTGGTTCTGGTCATGGACCGACAAATCATTTTGTCGGAACTAAAACCGTATGGTAATCATATTATTATCTTAATGTTAAGCAACAAACCATTAAACTTATGTAATCATGCATTACATATTCCCGTTAGTGTGGGTATGTTTTATCAAATACTTAATAGCGCACGGTAGTATCCATTCAATTAATTATGGTGATTGTACCCTTCGATTAGCTCAGGGTACGGTACATACCGTTGACTGAGCCTGTCGAAGTCAACATAACTATCCAATATTGAAAGGATATACACGATACATATTTTAAGGCATACCCACTTTCATCACCCCAAATCCCACCTTTAATAAAACCGGTAAAAATAACAATGTTTATAGCATCATTTTTTTCGCATAATTTGAGATATGAAAATTACTTGATTTTACAATAATCTTTTGCAAGATTAGCAAAAGTGATTATTTTAAACAAAAATTGCTTTGTTTAACAAAAAAATAAAAGCAAAATTAATAAAAATTGGATGAATGTTGAAGTCATCGACAATTAGCTGAATAAATTGCCGTAATTTTCAACAGTTATTAAATGTTGAAAAATCAATGTGTAATTATAGATGCGACTAAGTAGATTGATTAACAATGTTTAAAATTGGAACGTGTAACTAATTAATAAAATTGAGATGATTTTAATTAATAAGATAAATGTTTAATAAAAACAGTGTGTAAGAGCTAAGAAACCTAATTATGATAGGTCTGTTTAAATTTGGCACACTAATTGATTGTATTATGAGTGGCTGATGAAAATGATGAAATTAACAAAAAGGGGAAGTTCAATGAAACCGGTAGCTATTTTTTTACGTGATTTGGCTAATTTCATTGAAAACGGTGAGGTGACATCAGTAGTTCGTGATACCGTGACGATAGTTAGTCTTGCCGTTGGCATAATGATGTTAGCGGGTTTTATTGGTTTATTTACTGCGAACTATTTGCACTAATAAAAAGAGTTGTAGTAAAGTTCAAAAGTAAAGCTTCGAATTAAGATGATGGAAATAAGAATCAGGAATGTGTGTTTGTTTTGACCCCACTAGGGAAGTAAATGCTTCATTCTTGACATTGATGTAAGAAATATTTATATTGGAGCCTTTAAATACTTTTTTGATTCATGTTTCAAAAGGGAATATTTATGAAACGCTCCAATTACGCTTCCGTCATCGTGATGACAATCGTTTTGATGGTCATCATAATTTTAATGATTATTGTTCATAATTTGAAATCGCCACCGTCATTAGCGCCGCTTGAATCTATTCAAGCAGATGCGGGAATGATAAAACATCGGTACTACAATAAGCCGTTCCGGTGTGCGGTTTCACTGCCTGATACCAACGTGTGGGGGGCTTTTTTCCGTGAGAGGGTAGATTCGGTTCAGGTAGGTAGTGCAAATGTATCTCATCCGTTACATCTGGTTCGTTTGGAACGAACTGAAGATGGGATGCAACTGGCTGAAGTTAAGGTTGGCGTCTTTCCTGTTGAGCCATCGACAAAGCTGCGTGACTTTACACAGCAACGTATGACTGCGGAAGTTGACAGCTTACGCAAAGCAGGTGAGAATGTGGCAATTATTGGGGATGTGAAGGTGGTGAGTAGTATGAGCCTGGCAGGCGCGTTCTACGTGTTGGAGATTGCCGCGCCAACCTATGAACTTCTTCCTGTGTGGGTGTCAATGTTTGTGCCCCGGGATGGGCGGATGTTTCAAATTATGGGGAAAGTGAAACGGGCACGCTATGAAATGATCAAGGATGAAATTGAATTCATCCTGGTCAATTTTCAACTGCTGTAATGGGAAAGGGTGATAGTTTGAGCTGCTATCACCCTTGTTTTTTATGAACAAATAAATTCGCCACCGTATCTATTCAATCGTCCTGTCATTTAAAAGATATGGCGTTCCGTCACGAGATTGACATACGACTAAAATTGAATTTTTAATTAACGGCTTGACAATGGAACAGGCAAAACCATTTTGGACAAAACTATTTTGGTTTAAACGTTATCTATGCATCAACTGTGATCTCCTCCCGAAATATTTTTTAATTATTTTGCCCTTAATTATTTTGCCACCAATTTATTAATAACTGCTGAATAAATACTCGCCAATTTTATAACAAGCGTATTATCTACGCTTCCATTTTTATTTATTATTCACTACATATCATTTTTTCTTCATTTTGGCAGTCAAAAATCCAAGTGCAAAACCAATAAGTAAAAGTAGCAACATCAAAATGAAGCGCGACATAGAAATTTGCCAAAATAGAAACTGTAACTCAATAACCGCCACATTTTGGATCAATACAATTAATACGAGCGCTATTATCACAATAATTATAATTGTTTTGGCCTTCATCGTAATTCTCCTTAAAATTATTCGTCCTGAATGTTATTCCACATTTGCGTTATATCGTTCCCCAATTCTTTCATTTGCTGGCTGGCCCTATCCGATGCTTTCTCGGTGCCGGAAACCGTTGCTGCAACAATCTCTTTTATCTTTTCCAGAACAATAGAAAATCCGGATTGAACTTTTTCGCCAGTGAGAGCTCCGGCGTTCTTTATGTTTTGTGATGCTTTCTTTAATTCTCCCGCAGCCGCAAGATATTTCTTTTCGGCCCATAGGGATGCCGCTTTTTTCTGTTGCTGCAGGGCAAGGCTCAGGTATGCGCTGGCAAGTGAGCGATCCAATTCTTTTACTTCAATTTTTGTACCGGCATCAAGTTTATCGGCAAGTTTTCCCAGTTTATCAACGGTTGCATCAATTGTCTGGTCCGCCGTGTTATCGACTTTTTGCGCACCTTGTTTTAACAGACTCGAAATATTGCGGAGTAATTTGGCCGATTCTTCATATTTGTTATTTTCGAATAATTCTTTTGTTTCTTTCATTGTATTTTCAAGCGAGTCACCAACGGCATTGTGTTGAACTGAGATTGTAGCTACTTTTTTTGCAGATGAAGGAAGTAATGGAATTTTATCTCTGAAATACCAGGCAACGACAGCAATAAGAATAATAACGATTAGTAAACCCAAAGCTTTTTTACTTTTTTTCTCATCACTCATACTTTCCTCCTTGATAAAGTGAAATAATTTGGTTTTATAGGTATCCTTTCAAAAAATTAGGGGAAACTTAACATTGATGTTCATGCTTCGACGGAGTTTATCCTGAGCTTGATGAAGGGCTCAGCATGAAGCTACGCTGGCACTTCACACTGAGTCCCGACGGGTC
>JAFGDW010000216.1 GCA_016931935.1 Candidatus Zhuqueibacterota bacterium
TCCTGTGAATCCGTGAAATCCTGTCTAAAATATGTTTTAACATTTTCTGCCAAAAAATGTCAGAAAATAATTTCTCAGTTACTAACTTAAAATGGAGTGAATAATGTCAATGATAGAATGGAAAGAACCCTATAGTGTCAACATAAAAAAACTGGATGAGCAACATAAGACGCTTATCCAGATGATCAACACATTACACGACGCTATGCGTGATGGCAAAGGAAATGCTACATTAGGGCAAATTCTGGACAAATTGATAAAATATGCTGCGGATCATTTTCAATGTGAAGAAAGCTTGTTTACTATTCATAAATACCCCGATCATATACATCATAAACATGAACACGAAGAATTTGTCAAAAATGTACTCGTATTTAAAGAAGATTTTGATAGCGGCCGTATAGCCCTTACATTAAAAGTCATGAATTTTCTGAAAGAATGGTTGATAAAGCACATTCTTGGTTCGGATAAAGAGTATACAAATTATTTGAACGCACGAGGTGTTTATTAAGGCTAATGAGTGGGGGAGTCCATTTTAATTTGTATTGTGAGCGGCGTATGACCGAAAACCAATACTTGCCCGAAGCGTTTTCTTTAGTTTTTCTATTTTCTTGTTTTGTATGAAGTGAACTTAAACAAAAATGAAATGCTAAAGTTCAACTTTTTTATGTAAGTCATTTCAATATCTAAGCTATTTTCCCCAAAAAAATCTTAATTTTATGTGTATTTGCTCGGCTACTATTAGCTACTGATAAAAGCACCATATCCAGTGGTATTATATCTTATTCATATACTGTTAAAGTTAAGAATTTGATATCATCGGTAACACTCACATGTGACAAATAATTTTTTATGTTATAAAATTTGTCGTCAAAAAGCCATAAATAAGGTCAATTGATTCTGATCCCTTCGTTTCCCTTTACTGTGTATCAATTTCAATTTTTCCCTACACCTTAGCTTGCCATTGCAAATAAAAACTAAACATATCGCGATCCAATTTAAAATAACTTTGAATTCCCCATATAATTTTGTAAATTGTTCCAAGAAAATGAGCGAGGATGATATGAAACGTAGCTGGCCGTTACTTGTACTCTTATTATGCTTGTCCATGTACTGCCATCGTGCAGAAAAGCCGATAGTTGCATGGACGCCGGATGAACCGCAAACCAATACTGCTGTCACAATATATTATCTTCCACAGGGAGAAAATGCACGATTAGTTGGAAGTAATGCGATTTTTTTTATATATGAAATCCACATGATCAATGATGTAGTTGTCAAATCCAGTCCCATGGTTTTAAATGGAAGCAAGTGGGAGATTCAAGTTCAGTTACCTGATTCTGCCTGTTTGATATGTTTTAAATTTGAAGATGATGCTAATCGTGTTGATGATAACAAGGGACGAGGCTGGTACATCCCGATAAACAATCAGCAAGGCGAATTATTTCCCGGTACAGATTACAAAATCGGACAGTTATTCCTTTCTCATGCTCGTCCCGAGGCGTTTCCCGATTTTCAGCAGGCCCGCCGGGCGTTTGTCCGGGATATAAAAGTACAGCCAGATCATGTTGATTCCTGGTTCACCAAGTGGTCCATCGATAAATATACGACTAAAAATACTGCACCAATAAAGAAGACATTGGATAGCCTTTTGGTTCAATATCCAGACAATGGCGACTTTACCTGGCTTGCTTTTCAGACACATTGGAAAATATTTGGGGATGTAGAAACAGCTATGAAGTATGGTACACAATTTATAAAACAGTTTCCATCGCACGATCGCCATAGTCAGGTCGCATATGACATGTTGCAATTAAGAAATCGTACAGCATCGACTATTTCGATGAATGAATTGAAAAAATTAATAAATACGACATCCGATCCTGATGTTTCGGGTGCTGTGTTATTTCGGATGGCGAATCAATATCTTCATGCTCGTGATGTGAACAATGCAAAAAATGCATTTGCCAAAATGGCAAAACTTGATTCAACCGATACACAAAGCCTGTTAACACTCGCATCCATGGAAATTCAAATTGGCGATTATAATTCTGCCAGAAAAAATTTATCTAATGTGCTTGCCTTATGTACGGATCAAGCGTTGTTAAAACATAATCCGTGGATGCATCCGGGAAAACGTACACAGCAAAAATATTCACTGCTGACGCAAATTCATAGCGCCACTGCGAATGTGGAAGACTCTGCCGGCCAGTTTGCCAAAGCGATATCACATCGTAAAAAAGTGCTGTCACTGGGAACGCCTTTCCCGGCTTACGAGTGGACGAAAATCGGAGATGCCTATACGCAACTAGGTGAACCTGATAACGCGCGTGATGCATATGTACAAGCTGTGTTGGTTGCTATCGATCATACGGATGCGTATGATAAATTAATTGCATTAGCCTCAACCTTGAAAATTCCATCCGCAGCAATATCTGATTCGATTGTTGGATGGGTGACAAAAGCGGAACAGCAGCAAATGAAAAAAGCCCCGGCATTTTGCGGAACAGATGTGGATAATAAGCGAATTTGTTTATCTGATTTCAAAAATGAAATCGTTGTTCTATACTTTTGGAGTAGTTGGAGCAAAGCCTGCCGGGATGAAATTGCCTCACTCAACGAATTGGTTCACATATTTGGTTCTGTAGCGGATGTACATTTCATTGCAATTTCGAATGAATATAAAACCAGTATAGTAAATTTTCTTGTTGAGAATCCTTTTAATTATCAACAAGTTCAGAATGCAAGTCAACTTATTAAAGATTATGAAATAATTGGCTACCCCACACATATTATTATCGATCGGGAAGGAAATATCCGGAAAATATATACCGGTTTTACGCCTGGCATCAAAGATAAGCTACAAGCCGATTTAACGCGGCTTTTAAAAACAGAAGAATCGCCATCATGATAGATAAGTTAAAACCTCGCGATCGGATTTTTCTTGAGCAACAGGAAAAGTTGATTTTAGCTCCGTACGCCGTACTTAGCGTGGATGCGCATAAGACCCGGCGACTGCAGGAGCCGGAACATCCGTACCGAACGGCAATTCAACGCGACCGTGATCGTATCATTCACAGCCGCGCCTTCCGTCGATTGAAACACAAGAGGCAAGTTTTTCTGGTCAGTTTTGGAGATCATTACCGAACACGGTTAACTCATACTTTGGAAGTTTCACAGATTTCCCGAACGATTGCTAAAGCGCTCGGATTAAATGAAGAATTAACAGAGGCTGTCGCACTTGGTCATGATTTGGGACATACTCCCTTTGGCCATGCCGGTGAAGTCGTCCTGAACCGCATACTATCCGGTCAGGATAATTTGGATGGAATTTTGACCGGGGAAAATATTGGTGGTTTCAAGCATAATTATCAAAGTTTACGGGTTGTAGATCAAATCGAAAAAGAGTATTTTTTTGATGGTTTGAATTTGACCGCGTATGTCCGGGAAGGAATCATAAAGCATACACGATTAAAGCGTGCCTCAATTCAGTATCCTGAGCTTGAATTGACAGGAATATACTTCGAGCTTGATAACGCAACTCACCTGGAAGGTCAGGTGGTTGCAATAAGTGATGAAATAGCACAGCGGACGCACGATCTGGAAGATGGTATTATCGCGGGTCTGGTAAACATTAATAGGGTTTTGGAATTACCAGTCATTCAATACGTAAAGGAACGAATAACCATTTCAACAAAATTGGAAAAACAAAGCACCGCCTACCGAAATAGCCTGATTAATGGATTAATAAGTGTCTTGATTGGGGATATAATTGAGACATCAATGAAAAAAATCCAAGCGTTCTACGAAAAAAACAATCGGCTAAATTATTTTGATGAAGAGATTGTAAGTTTTAGCGAAGAAATAAATCCACTCCAAATAGAACTGGATGCATTTATTCATCGGGAAATAATAAGGCCGAGCAGCTCCAGCCAGATAATAGCAGCCGATGAAGACACGATTCGGAATTTGTTCAAATCATTTTACCAAAAGCCACCTGCCCAGATAGCTGGAACTCTTACAATGGGTTATGAATCTTATGTGCGTTCGATTGCAGATTATATTGCAGGGATGACTGATCATTATGCGCAAACTGAAATAAAGAAACAGATGATATGAAAATTAAATTTACGGATGTAAGTTACCACTATAATTCAATGACCAGCACAAATAAATTCGCCCTGGATAAGGTAAATTTCGAAATCAGTAAAAAGGAATGTCTGGGAATTATTGGGCCGACCGGTTCCGGAAAAACAACGTTGGTGCAAATGTTCACGGGATTGTTAAAACCTACAAGTGGAAACATACTAATTGAAGGACTTGATATTCATCAAACCCGTTTTGATTTGGACAAATTACGGAGAGAAATTGGGATTGTTTTCCAATTCCCGGAAAATCAACTGTTTGAAGAGACCGTGTTTGATGATGTTGCTTTTGCGGCAAAGAACATGGGAATTAAAGGCGAAGAACTTAATAAACGTGTGAATGAAGTGCTTGAAATAATGAAAATTGGTGACGAAAAAATACTTTCTTTATCTCCCTACCACTTAAGTGAAGGACAGAAACGTAAAGTAGCGATTGCGGGCATACTTTCGATGGATCCGCAACTTATCATTATGGATGAACCCACAGCTTGCCTTGATCCGGCGGGTATTAAGATAATTGAAGATGTCATTAATCACATGATTAAAATTGGGAAAGCGGTTATCGTTGTTTCACATAATCTTGATTTTATTGCACGGATTTGTCAGCGAGTTTTGGTGTTTGCGGATGGTAAAATAATGTTTGATGGTCAAAAAGAGACATTGTTCGAAAATGAACCATTGCTCGATAATTTGTCGTTGCAATTACCACGAACGATACGTTTCATCCGTAAAATGCATGAGATTGGCTATATTTCAACCGACAAAATATATTCGTTGGAGGAATTAAAAGAACATATGAGTGATTAAAAATTGCTCAATGAGTGGACAAATAATGTTCACTTTTTCTTCAAAAACTTTAATATTTAGTAAAAGATGGTAATAATTCTTAAAATATAAAGATGTTAATAATATTCAAATGTTAAATATATTATAAATTAAAGTGTTAGCTATTATTTGACAAGTATCGAAATGTATGTAAATATATGGTAAATTGAGTTCAAAATTTGAGTGGCATAGAAGTTGCAAAGAAATTAAGCGATATAGAAAACAACATGATTTACAGCGGTTGTGAATTTTGGCGCTACATCGGGGAACGACTTCTTTTTCACAACCAATGAATCTATATTCATCTTTTTGCACTACACCTTTGTTTAAGCACCGAACGCAACCCCAACGAAGTTTTAATCGCACTTGCAACTTTGGTTTTGCTACCTAAACTTGGTTGGGGTTGTTTCTTTGTGTTGTGCAAAAGAACAACAAGAAAGTAATCGGGTCAATCATGGATGTCTATACAAAAGAGTTGGATTTGAATTGGGCTCGTACCCAATTAGACACACCTGCCGAGGGTAATAAGCGTTGGGGAAAGAATTTTGGTTTCGATTATTATTATCCATTAGTTAGTCGAAGCCCTCAGATAAAAGAGATTCTTAACCTTATCAAAAAAGTGGCAAAAAGTAACGCCAGTATCCTGATACAAGGTGAAACGGGAACCGGTAAAGAATTAATTGCCAGTTTAATACAGTTTATCAGCCTTCGATCCGATAAGCCCTTCATTAAAGTAAATTGTGCTGCCCTACCTGAAACTCTCCTGGAAAGCGAATTGTTCGGACACGAAAAAGGTGCATTCACAGGCGCGTACCAAACTCGCATCGGAAAATTTGAACAAGCGCACGAAGGAACACTCTTTCTCGATGAAATCGGCGATATGCACATGTCGACTCAGGCGAAAATATTAAGAGTCCTTCAGGATCACGAGTTCACGCGTGTCGGAGGAAATCGGACAATCAGCGCGGATGTAAGAATAATTACAGCTACAAATAAGGATCTTTGGGTTGAAATTGAAAATGGCGGTTTCCGTGAAGATTTGTACTATCGTTTAAATGTAGTTACAATTCACGTTCCACCGCTACGTGATCGACGCGAAGACATTCCTCTCATTGCTGAATTTTTCAGACGAAAGTTTACCAGTGAATTGCGCAAAAATACAAAAGGATTTACCGAAGATGCGATGTTATTGTTAAAGAATCATACATGGCATGGTAATATCCGTGAGTTAAAAAATCTGGTTGAGCGCGCCGTTCTGATTGTGGAAGAAGGACAAATGATTACTCCGGACGATCTTGCATTAACCGGCAAAGACTATTTTGCTGCCGGTGGACGCGATCGTCGACGCACCGAACAGGAAGCGTCATCGGGACTTCCCACATTAAAATTGGACGAGTTGGAAAAAGACGCAATTCAGAAAGCATTGGAAGTCAGTAAGTGGATTCAGAAAGATGCTGCAAAATTACTTGGTATTTCACCCCGCTCGTTAAACTACAAAATCAAGTATCATAATATCACTCATTCCAGCTGGAAGAAAAATATCTAATTTAAAAAAATTATAAATTTTATGAAGCTTTCTCGGGGACACATGGGAAAGCTTTTTTTATTTTTTCGGTATAAGCAAAAATGTAATTTCACTCGTTGCATTTACGTTATTGAAATACCCCTTCGTAATAATTATTACAATGAAATACAATATTCAAACGTTATAAATATAAAATAAATAGATAATAAAAATAGTTAAATATCTTATGGTACAGTAATTGCCCGTGTTACGGGAAAATATAACACGAATATAATATGTGGAGGTGTTTATCGGGGAAATTTAGTTTTAAATGATTCAAAGGTGCTGGTTTTAAGGTTCAGGATTTTGAGATGAGTAATTTGTATTGTTGCGTTGAGAAAATTGATATTAGAATTATTTTGATGAGGTGAATGATGAAGCGTCGAATTGAAGGTAAACGGGTTATCCCTTGGGTCGGGATTATAACAAGCTTACTATTGTTGTTTACAAATACTTTTGCCGGTCAGCTCCGGGTCTCCTGGCAGGCAAATAGTGATGCCGATTTGGCTGGCTACAAAGTTTATTACGGGGAGACGTCGGGATCGTACTCTCAGGTAATTGACGTCGGGAATACTACAAATCGAGTAGTTGATGGATTGCAGGAAAATCAGGATTACTTTTTTGCAATTACAGCCTATGACACCGCTAAAAATGAAAGCGGATTTTCAACAGAGGTTAGCGGAAGAATAACAGTAAATGATATAATTGCACCTCAGCAGCCGGCCACGCCGGTTTGTACTGTACAACAAACAAAAATTTTAGTTCACTGGAATGCAAATAACGATGCTGATTTGGCGGGTTATCTTGTTCGTTATGGTACACAATCCGGCAACTATTCGCATGAAGAAAATGTTGGAAATGTAACGAGTTATACGACTCCGGATTTGGAAAATGGACAAACTTATTACTTCGTTGTCATTGCATACGATTATGCAAATAATTATAGTGTGGCTTCATCAGAAGTGCATGTTGCAATTCAAAATGATATTGATCCACCGGCAATTCCTGTCATAGCATCGTATTCAGTGATAGACGACCGTGCGACGATTAAATGGCAGGCAAATTCGGAACCGGATCTTGGGGGATATAAAGTTTTTTACGGAACGGAGTCGCGTGATTATACGGAACGGGTGGATGTTGGAAACAAAACCGAGTTTACGACTCCAACACTGATGGCTGGTACAACCTATTACTTTACGGTATTTGCTTATGATCAATCACAAAATGAAAGTGATTTTTCGCCTGAAATTATCATCAGTATTGCAACGGTAGATACCACGGCTCCACCTGAACCAACAATTACTGGCATTACATTGGACCAGTTAAAAGTTAAACTAACATGGAATACAGTTTCAGTAAATGATATAGATGGTTACAAAGTATATTATGGTACGGAATCGAGAGTGTATGATATTTCCGAAGATGTTAAGAATTTGAATAGTTACACAACTCAGGATTTGACTGAAGGACAAACGTATTATTTTGCAGTGACAGCATATGATACTGCTAGTAATGAGAGTCAATTTTCAGCAGAACAACATATCCTGATTGAAAATTTGGATATTACACCACCAACAATTTATGCTGTGGAAATTCGTGATGCAAACACGGTTAATATGGTTTTTAGTGAAGAAGTTGAACGTACCTCAGCGGAAAATATTTCAAATTACACTATTCAATCGGGAATCCAAATACAAAGTGTAACATTGAATGAAACTTCACGAATCGCGGTTATCAAAACATCAGCGCACCAGGCAGGTATCAAATATGATATTTTTGTTTCGAATGTTACTGATAAAGCAGAAACTCCAAACGCGATTGCCGCGAATTCGAGTAGTTCGTACGTTTACAATCCCGATGATCATACAGCGCCGGAAATTACGTCGGTGACTGTTATTGATGGTGCACATATAAATGTAAAATTTAGTGAAGAATTGGACCGGGTGTCAGCCGAAGTTAAGGGCAATTACAGCATAAATCGCGATGTTCAAGTTTTGAGTGTGTTGCTTTATAGTTCTCTCCGTGAAGTGATGCTAACGACAACTTTGCATGAGAATCATCAGGAACATACTTTAACAGTGAATAATATCAAGGATCGCGCTCCGGTACCAAATGAGATTGCTGCTAATAGTAGTAAAACTTATGTTTATCATGAGAAAGATGAAATAGCGCCTGAAATATATGCTGTCAGGATGAATAGTGATACAAATATCGATATTATGTTTTCTGAAAAAGTTGATAAAAGTTCTGCTGAAAATACAACCAACTACTCGATCAATAACAATGTTCAGGTCATATCAGCAGTTTTGGATGCCACAGGCAAAATAGTCAACGTAACTACAACGCCGCATCTCTCAGGATTAACCTACAGACTAACAATTAACAATGTTCTTGATTTGGCATATCCGCCGAATGAGATTTCTGCAAACAGTGTATACGACTATGTATACGCTCCGGAGGATATAGTTGCGCCGGCATTACTACTCGTTGACATTATTGATGAAACCCATGTCGATGTAACATACAGTGAAGATGTAGATCGTCAATCGGCTGAAAATACCAGCAATTACGCAATTAGTAATAGTATTTCGATTGTGGAAGTCCAACTGGACAACAACAGGCGGGTTGCACATCTGGTTACATCCGATCACCGTGCCGGAAAAACATATTTAATTACCATTAATGGGATAAAGGACAGGGCTCCGGTTCCGAATACAATAGCAAATAACTCGCAACTAGCTTATACTTACCTTGTCAGAGATATAACTGCGCCAACAATTGAAAATGTGGTAGCTGTTGATGTAAATACAATTGAAGTAAAATTCAGTGAAATTGTCGATCGTACGACCGCAGAAAACTTAAATAACTATACTATTGATAATGGAATTCAGGTATTGGGTGTTATTCTTTACGATGATTTGAAAACAGTTCAACTTCAAACCACAGCACACAATCGGAATCGAACATATACGCTTGTTGTGAACAATATCCGCGACCGATCATTTCCTGCGAATACAATCGCGTCGAATTCGACTGTTCAGTATTCATTTGATTCAGATACTCAATCAACTGGAATTATTGTGGCAAATATAGATCGGAATGGATATAGTTTAACAACATTAAAAATAAAAGATACTTATTACAGCGACCGCAGCTATATCATTGAATCGGTACCAAAAGAGCTTGAGAAAGCGTACTGGATCAAAACAGCTAATGATGATCGTTCAAATTCAAGTGAATCATTCCTGACCTTTGATTTAAAAGATGATGCAAAAATCTATATCGGCTATGACAGCCGTGCTACAGAAGTTCCGAATTGGCTGAAAAAGAATTTCACACGAACAAATAAACAAATTGGCGTGTCCGAGTATGCTGAGCACCTTATTGTCTGGGAAAAAGACTGTGTTAAGAATACGATTACGCTTGGCGGAAACGTAGCACAAGGCGCTTATGGTGCGGAAAGTATGTATGTTGTACTGGTAAAAGCAAATAATGTGGAACAACCACCGGAACTTGAAAACACTGATGATCCTGAATCCATGGGTAAAGCTGAAGTTTATTTGCTTTATCAGAACTATCCGAATCCATTTAATGCCGGGACGGAAATACGGTTTCAATTGCCTGAAGATTGTCATGTATCGCTAACAATCTATAACATTATCGGTCAAGAGGTAGTTCAATTAGTGGATGGATTTAAAGAAGCTGCGCATCATATTATCCGCTGGGATGGTAAAAATTCATGGGGTCGGATGGTGCCGTCAGGAGTATACTTCTCACGGATAGAAGTGACACGCAGAATTAGCGTAAACAACTCTACCATAAACCAGGTAATCTACAATGATGTCAGGAAAATGATCCTTCTCAAATAAGAATATTCTATATATCATCTCAACGCAGAGACCGGCTTGCAATTCGTGAGTCGGTCTTTTTTTTGTAAACTAACAAAAATGTGCAATTACATACATTACTATTTATATATATAA
>JAFGDW010000217.1 GCA_016931935.1 Candidatus Zhuqueibacterota bacterium
ATATCACATTAAGCCAAAACTACCCCAATCCGTTTAATCCGAGCAGCACAATTGGTTATACTTTAAAAACGAACCACCTTGTCACATTGAAAATCTATGATCTGCTCGGCAGAGACATCGCAACACTTGTTGACACAAATCAACCCGCCGGAAATTATACGGTGGTATTCGAAGCAGCGGATTTACCAAGCGGTATTTATTTTTGCAAATTAATAGTGGAATCATTTATTGAGACGCGTAAAATGGTTTTGGTAAGATAGTCGCAGGAGCAAAAACGTTTTTCCAAAATCAGCGATTATGATTTAATCGTCGGCTAATCCCGCAGAAGGCAGGATCAGCCGATGATATCTAAATATATGCTTCGAATTGGGCGTTTAGAATAACTGCGCATCCGAATAGACAGGTCTTTTAACGGACTGGTGCTGTCTACTTACAGTATTAGTAAGTTTAAAGCTATTTACCATTTTAGTCATCGTTTCTGCCTGCATTGCCAGCTCTGCTGCCGTACTTGCCGATTCTTCCGAATTGGCGGCGTTTTGCTGCGTCAGTTGATTCAATTGATCAATTGCCGAATTGATTTGTTCAATACCTTGTGTTTGCTGCTGAGCAGACACAGTAATTTCGTTGATAACATCTTTGACTTTGCGGACTTGTTCGTTAATGTTCTCCAGTTTGGAGACAACAATCCGGTTTACATCCACGCCATTTTCCGCATTGCTTACGGCTTCTTCGATCAGAGCTGATGTGTTTTTTGCTGCCTCTGCAGATCGCATTGCTAAATTGCGGACTTCCTCAGCCACGACTGCGAATCCCTTGCCGGCTTCACCGGCACGGGCTGCTTCAACCGCGGCGTTCAAAGCTAGCAGATTGGTTTGGAATGCGATATCGTCGATGGTTTTAATTACCTTACTCGTTTCGTCGGATGAGGTCTTGATGCGTTCAATCACATCAGACAATTGTTTCATGCTCTCCATACCCTCAGCGGTGGATTCATGGGCTTTTTCCGACATACTGCTGGCTTCCACAGTATTGTTGGTATCCTGACGTATCATGGCCGCCATTTCTTTCAGACTGCTGGAAATTTCTTCCAATGAACTGGCCTGCTCGGAGGCAGCTTGCGATAATGATTCGCTACCACTTTTAATCTGGTCGGACGCAATATTTACCTGGGTCGATCCGATCAGCACTTGTGACATGGCCGAGTCCAGATTTTCAATTGCCTCATTTAAAACTTTCTTGAGATTTGCGTGATCGCCGCGGTAGCTGCCATTCATGCGTGCTTTTAGATTTCGTTGCGCGATTAACTCAACCACTGAACTTGCTTCATGAATCGGATTTAGCACTGAGTCCATGGTCTTGTTGATGCCTTCAACAATCTTTCTATATTCACCATGATGCTTATTCACATCTACTCGGGTTGAAAGCTGGCCATCTATCGCTGCACTTGATAGTTGGTTCACATCGCTTATCAATGCATTGATTGAATTTTTCATTCTGGCCATTGCTTTCCCAAGTACATCTCCATCGGATAGTACATGTGTTTCCACATTCAAATTTCCCTGGGCAATTTGTTGGGCAACTTCAACTTTATCCTTTTGACTTGCGATCATTTCGCGAAAGGAATCCGCCAGTGTGCCGATTTCATCCGACGAGTGTGCATCAATGCTAACATCCACATTGCCAAGCGCCACTTCTTTGGAAACTCTGGTAAGTTTTTGAAGTGCATTGATGATTGGCGTCATGATAAAATAGCCGATTGAAAAAGTTATCGCAAAAGCAATAATGGATATAAAAATAGCATTCCGTGAATTCGACGCTGTTTTTTGAATAAGATATTCTTTCGAGAAGTGAATTTCTACATAACCCTGAATCGAGTTCTCATTATCTAATAATGGTGACCAGACTGTTATGATATTTTCGTGTTCTTCCAGTTGCGTATCCTTACTGGCGGTATAATTTGCTTTTTTATCAGTATCATTTTTCAAACCGGTGACATAATTCAGATCAGGATCAAACACCTTAACCATTGAAATAGTTGCCATTTTTTCATTTGTATCTTCATCCAAATGATTTAAGGTCTTTTTCAATGCTTCACCATCATCAAGAATCATTGTTTGCATACCCATCGCCAAATTTTCCTGAAGCAAATTGGTAATGAATGCAGCGTCTTTTTGCATGATTTGTGAACCCAGATTTTTCGACTGGCGAGGCGCGAAAAATGCGAGTAACACACTCAGGAAAATGCTTGTTCCGGCAATGATCGCCAATGTCTTAAATTTTAAGGATGAAAAAATCATATTTATTTCTCCAGTTTCTCATCAAGCTTTTTATCTTAAACTTATTTAATGGTCTTTGCTACTTTCATGATAGCAGGATTCCAGTCTCTGCCTTCTTCTTCCGATGCAGTCAGATTAAGCATGATTTTGGGCTTACCATCATCTCCAACTCCAATACCAAGCGTAACGCCCTTTGAAGTTAAATCGGCCACAGCGCTTGCTGTCAACACCTTATTTTCACGCGCATATTTCAGAGCGTCCTGAAGTTTCGCGTCACTGCCGACGTAAAGAAGATTTGGCTTTGCTGATGGAAGCGTGCTGCCACTTTCTACCTTTGACAACGTTGCGCCTTGAACAGTTTTACCAACGCCTTTCTCCAATTCTTTTGCTACTTCGGGCGCATCAATAACGTAGATCGTGAAGTCGCCTGATATACCTTTATCGAATGAGGCCAACTTTAACACAAGCGCTGCAGCGATATTTGCAGGAGCGTCCTGAAGCTGAGCATAGATAGGTGAATTAATGAACGAGAACAACAACAAAATTGACAGTACAATCATTAGGTAATGACGGGAATTCATAACAGCCTCCTCAAGTGCAAAATTTTCAGTGAATGAATTTAAAAAATTTGGTAATCAGCTATATTTTCGGCATATTTTAGTAAAAGTTAAATATATTCGCGCAGTCATGAATTACGAACCAAATCCGTATTACTGTCATTTTGATCCTGAAATAACAGCTTTATTTTTTAAAGTCTAAAAACTCTATTTTAAAGCCGAATTGATTATCGTATTTAATCTTACATTCCCTTTCTTTTGAAGGAAGCGATTAAGGGAAGGTTTATAAAAAGGAAATCCGAAAACCAGTTCGTTACCAGTGTATTAAAAAATTCATGAAATCAATTTTACTGCCGAAAAAATAAAAAGACACCATCAATAGTTGACTTTATTAGTATTTCAATCGTGAAATTTAATTGTACCAATTAAAATGTAAATTTAAGTACAGTAACTATAATGTCATAAGTTTATTTTGCTATTTAGAATAGATTCAATTATATTGCCAAATTAAATAACCCTAAATAATGTTTTGCATTGGAGGATGATGATGAAGAGAAGTAGAAGGATTGCAGGAATTTTGATGTTATTCCTGATTATGTGCAGCAGTTTTCTGTTTGCTCAGGAAACCGAAGACTTGATGGATATGTCACTTGACGACCTCTTAAATATGGATGTAACGACGGCATCGAAATCAGCAGAAAAATTATCGGATGCACCGGGCATCATTTCTGTATTAAGTAATGATGAGTTAGAACGGTTTGGCGGAACTACATTAAGAGATATTTTAGAGCGCGTACCTGGTTTGATTAGTTCAGGTGCTAATTACACGAACCGCACGACAATCGCTCCACGCGGTGATCAGATTAAACAAAATTCTAGTCATGTGCTGCTGTTGATCAATGGACGTCCTATTCGTGAAGTACAGGAAGGCGGCGTTAGCAGCGATGTGTTGGAATCATTTCCTGTAGATGTAATTGAAAAAATAGAGGTTATTAAAGGGCCGGGATCTGTGCTATATGGTTCCGATGCATTTTCTGCAGTCATAAATATCATCACGAAAACACCGGAGAAAACCGGGCTTTCTGTAACTGCGTTGTCTGAAGGTGGTGAAGGCTATGAAGCATCGGCAAATGTTTCCTTAGTAAAAGGCGATCTTTCAGTGATTGCCGCCGGTCGTATTTTTGAAAAATCAGAATGGGAAACAACGATGAAAAGTGTCGTTGGTCAGGATACAGTGACATTAGCGCCAATTATAGCAACGACCGATGTCAGTATTCCAAACAAGGGACCTGGCGCATATTTGGGCGTAAATTATAAAAATTTACGTTTGATGTCGTCTTTCCAGCAGTGGACAACGCAATATGTTTCTACAGGCGCATTTGCTAAAGTTGAATTGAACAAACTCTTCACTAATATTGGGTATTCGCATAAATTCAGTGAAAGTTGGGATTCGGATTTTAATATTACTTACGTGCAAGCTGCATTGCGAGGCCAGAACTTATCCGACCGCGACTGTTATAATTTTGTTGCAGAGTGGACAAATTCCCTTACCATTGGAGATAAAATTGGTTTAGTTGTTGGCGGTCTATTTAATAAAAATAGCGGTGATGAAAAATCGCAATTTGATGGGCTTGAAATGATGGGTATCTTTAGAGGTGATGTAATTTCAACAGGAGACCTCAATAGTTTTGCTTTTTATTCTCAAATCGATTATCAATTAATTGAAAATTTAAAATTAATTGCTGGTATTCAGGCAAATAAAGTCGAAAATATTGATCTGGATATTGTACCACGCGGCGGAGCTATCTGGTACCCATTAAAAAAGGTAAATGTAAAAGCGCTATATAGTGAAGCGTTTCGTGCACCTAGTATAAATGAATTGAATATGGCATTTGGTGGAATTTTAAGTGGAAATCCTGATTTGAAACCGGAAAAAGTTTCTACAATCGATGTGAGCGTCGGATATCAGGGTGAACAAACACAACTTAATGTTAACTTTTTCCGTAGTAATATGACCGACATCACTCAAATTGTGTATGATCCAGTAGTATTTTCCGGTCAATATCAAAATAACCAAGACGCTGTATTTACCGGATATGAATTGGAAGGTAAATATTATGTAAATAAAAGCTTGTACCTGACAGGATCGGTAATTCAACAAACCAGTGAGAATGATGATGTGAAAAATTTATCTCCGGTTGCTGATTTTGGAGCGAAAGCTGGTATCAGCTACGTGACAAGCAATGGCATCTCAGTTGGATTGTTTAATATCTATCAGGGCGATCTGGATGATAAATTCCAGGGTAATATCAATGATAATCAGGGCGCCTATAATTTAATGCATTTTCATAGTACGATTAATTTGAATAAATTGCTAAATTGGGGAATGAGCCAAAATTTAACGGCAATCTTTAAAATTGATAATGTGCTTGATAAGGAGCATTTTGGCTATGATCTTGGTGGCACGTCCGGCGATGGTATTCCCTCATTTCCCGGAAGAGCAATTTATGTTGGATTGAAAGCATCGTTGTAATATCGTATGCATTCTAAGAGCAACTAATGCGCAAAAATATTATTAATGATTTTAGTTTTTAAAAAATAGAGCATGACAACAGTCATGCTCTATTTTTTATTTCTAAATATAACATAATAATATAAATGGTTTGTGATCATTTGCCGATAAGAATATAATATCCCTTTAAAAAAAGCGGGGGGGGAGTCTTAGCACTGTTGTTCATGCTTCGACTCCGCTCACAGCATGAAGTTACGTTGACACTTCACACTGAGCCCTTCATCAAGCTCAGGATAGACTCCGTCGAAGTGTGAAAGTAGGCAATCTTGATGTGGCTACCATC
>JAFGDW010000218.1 GCA_016931935.1 Candidatus Zhuqueibacterota bacterium
GATTCGTAATCCACATATTGACATAAAGTTATGTGGAAGGCATTAAATCAACACAATCATTAATGAGTGCGTTGATTTAGTCTATGCCGTCATTAGTCATACACAATATATTGACAATTTAGTCGATTCGTAATCCACATATTGACATAAAGTTATGTGGAAGGCATTAAATCAACACAATCATTAATAGGTCTTTATTTTTCATTAGGCAGAAAAGCAACTGATCTAAATTATTACTCCATTACACTAGTAACTTTAGTTAAAAGCAAATGAAAAGGATAATTTATGAGTATTTTTATTTGGATAGTAATTTTTGGCGCTGCAATTTGGCTTTTAAAATATGTTATCGATCATAAACTTTTAAAAGTAAAAAGAGTTGATCCCAAGCTTCGAGCGTTCAAATTGTTAAAAAGACGCTATGCCAGCGGGGAAATTAAACGACAGGAATATGAGAGTGAGAAAAGTAAATTAGAACTATAATTCAAATATTATATTTTCAAATACGCCTGACAATTCCATCTTTGATCTATAGACGACTTAGATTGCAAAGATGTGTGGTCTCTCATAAGTCATATTAGAATTGTTACTTGAGAACGCTAACCATGTTTAGAACTTATTATGAACAAACAAAAATAGTATTAACCGGAAAAAAGAAAACAAGGATTGCTGTGATTCAGTTAAGAAAACAGGCTTTAACACTAACAACAAAGAATATAGTTGACATGATTCTCGAATACGATTTTTTTGATGCAGATAAAAATCCGAAAGGAAAGGGTTTATTACATCTGTATGATATGCACTTGATAGAAAAGCATAAAGTAGTAATTGATGAAACAACGAAATTAATGTGGCAACGCAGTGGAATGACATATCTGATTAAAGATGGAAAAGCCAATCAATGCATTAAATCACTTAATCGTAAGTGTTTTGCCGGATATAGTGACTGGCGTTTGCCAACTTTGGAAGAAGCAATGAGCCTGCTTGAATGTCAGAAAAAAGTTAACGGACTCTATATTGATCCGCTGTTTGATAAAGAACAAAATTGGATTTGGACTGCGGATTTATCCGAAAATGGAAATGGCCCATGGTATGTCAGCTTTCTCAGAGGAATTTTTGGTAACATTCATTTATTTAATTATGGGCTTGACTACGTGAGAGCCGTCCGCTCGTTGTAAGCTTTACAATAAATAAAAACTGGTCGTGTTGACAGCAGCGAATGCAAGAAAAAATGTGTAGGAATAACCAAATTATATTTGTACCTTTGTGTAACTAAAATTAATTGAAAATGGAAATATTTTTGAATGACAGAAGTTTTCGAAGTCTGCCAATTTTTATCTACAATACAACCAAAAATTGACTACGATAACCGTATGTATTTAAAATATATGACTTGGAGTTGAAGCCCGACTAATTTGGTTGGGCTTTTTTTATATCAAAACAAAATCCAAACTTCGCTGGTTACTGATTTCGTAAAAACTGGAGCAGAAACAAATTATGAATATGGGTTTAGGATTGCAACAAAAATTAGGGCTACATATGAAACAGTCGCCCCAACAGGTACTTCTTTCGTCGCTGATTCAATTGCCAATGATAAGTCTTGAACAACGAATCAGGCTTGAATTGGAGCAAAATCCTTTCCTTGAAGAAGAATTGGATTTTGAAGAAGAGGTAATACAGGAGCAAACAGAGAGTACAAGCGAATTTGAAAATGAAAGCGGTGAAATCGATCATGAAATATCAATGGATGACAAGGAAAATTCAGAAGTTGATTGGGACACAATATTAAATGATGAAAATAATTTTCAAATCAAATCACCCCGGGATGATAGCGCTGAAATTTACGATCGCCCGGAACGCTACGAAACAACGCTGCCCGATCATTTACTCAGTCAGCTACACTTGACTAATTTCAACGAAGTCGAAGTATTAGTAGGGGAATGTATCATCTGGAATATTAATGAGAATGGTTATTTACCAATAACGCTGGAAGACATCGCTACTGTTACTAATGTCCCGTTAGCGGTGGTTCAAAATGTATTGCAAACAATTCAACGTTTCGAGCCGGTGGGAATTGCTGCACGTGATCTGCAAGAGTGTCTGCTTGTACAGCTCATGGAAATGGAAAATCCCGATGAAAAAGCAATCAAAATTCTTCGCGAATATTTCGATGAATTCAAAAATATGCGCTTCGAAAAAATCATGAAGCAGCTCGAAATTACATTAGAAGAACTCAATGACGTTGTTGATATTATTACCAGACTGAATCCTAAACCAGGTGATGGATACATTACGGTCAATGATGGGTATGTCATCCCTGAATTGATTGTGATACGGGAAGATGGAGAATTTAAAATTAGCATGAACGATTGGAATGTGCCGCATCTCCGTGTGAATAATTCCTACAAAAAACTATTCCTGGATAAAAAAACAGCTTCTATTGAAACGAAACAATTTATAAAACAACGCCTGGAATCGGCACGATGGCTCATAAATTCGATCCACCAGCGGAGAATTACTATCCTGAATGTCATGGAAGCGATTATAGACAAGCAGTATGACTTTTTTGATAAGGGGAAAGAATATATCAGGCCCATGATTTTAAAGGATATTGCAGATGAAATTCATATGGATATTTCAACAATAAGTCGCGTGACAAGTGGAAAATATGTACAAACCGAACATGGTGTGTTTGAGCTAAAATACTTTTTCAGTGAAAAAATTAAATGCGATGATGGCGACAATGTTTCCAATAAAACAATAAAAAATCGAATAAAAAATATAATCGGGGCTGAAAATCACAAGAGGCCATTAAATGATCAGAGCATTGCCGAAATGTTAAAATTGGACGGATTTAATGTAGCCAGAAGAACTGTTGCCAAGTACAGGGAACAAATGATGATTCCCGTCTCTCGATTGCGTCGTAAGCTTTAGCTATGAATAATTTATGAGAAGGTTTGGATAATTTTAATGTATGGAGCGTTCAATATGAAAAACATGATAGTCGGTTTATCGATTTGTTTGCTAATTAGTTCAAGTGACCTGTACTCCGCGACAAATAATGCGTGTTATGTAAATGATCAAAAAGGGAATAAATTTTATTTAACCGATGTTAGCATTTCAGTTGAAGCGGGTGGCAAAGTAAATAACAATGGCTTTTTAGTCAGTGCAAATGCTGATTCAACTTTTTCTGTAAAGTTTGAAAATATTGTCAGTATCAAATTTATCGGAAAAGCCGATATTCCTCTCAAAAACTATATCTTGGCATGTGTAGTATTTACAGACGGAGAAACGAATGAGTTCTATTTTTCAATAGGGCAGACTAAACATCGACATATTCTGAGCGGTATGAGTAAAAATATTGAAAGCATCATTCGGTTGGAAATAAATGAGATAAAAAGCATCGAATTTATGCACGCTGGTGCAACACAGAATAAAAAGTAAAATCGAGAAATTTGTACTTTTTTCTTCAAGAAAAAGAACCTATCAGGATATGAACCTGCAAAAGGAATTTCTGGCTTTCCTCAAAGCAAATAATACAATTATTTTATAACTAAATTCAGCTTTCACATTTCGAGCCTAGCTGAAATCCTCAGGCAACAGATAGTAAATCCTGCAGGGTTTTGGATTAGCACATGATATGCATTTTTGGGGTGCAGAATTTATGTATAACTGTCTCGGATAAGATGGCGGGCAAAATAATGCTTCAAAGTTGATTTGTGACTATTTAGCTGTGTTGTTTTTCCGGCATGCCACAGTGCATCCCGTACAGCGGTACTGGATTCTCGGTTTTTGGCGGAAAGAATGCGACTAGCTTCGCAGCGAAGTTCTGTGGGCAGAAAAGGAATAGTGGCGTTAGGATAAATTTAAAAAAAATTCATAAATTTGTATTGGGAATGCGAAATTAATTAAAGAAGTATGAGTAAAAATGATAACTCAACCGTATTACTATTAGAAATACAACAATGGGTTGCAGCACAATGTGATATTAGAAGGAGAATCGGGTAAATGACAGTTGGTTCAAAATACATATCCCTTTGTATTAAAGCAATACAGAATGAAATTTCTGATCCCGAAACTAAGCGATTACAGAAATGGCTCGTGCAATCTCCGAATAATAAAGCCTATTTTGACCGCATGAAAGATACATGGGAACGTATGAATTTTTCGTCAAACCAGGCACCGACGTTTGCTGTCGAAGCGGAGTGGCAGGAATTTGAACGAATGCGCAACCGGGAATACACAGTTAATAGACCATCGTACGTTGATACACACATTTTAATGGGAATTCAGAATGTTATCAGCAAAATTATTCATCCGAATTTGCGTCCGGTGTATCTTGCTATTATGCTGATAGTTGGTTTTACAATTTCAAGTTATATAATCCGGAGTTATTTATCCCATCAGGTTGTATACAGAACCTGTGTAACTGCGGATAAGCAAAAATTGCAAATCAGTTTCCCGGACGGATCAACCGTTTGCTTAAATAGTGGAAGCTCAATTCGGTTTCCTGAAACTTTCTCCAAACAGAAGCGGGAAATCAATTTAAGAGGAGAGGCATATTTCGAAGTTGTGAAAGATAAACGCCCGTTCTACGTAATAACAGACAATGCAAAAACCAAGGTATTGGGTACGGCATTTAATGTATGGTCACGTAATAACGTTACCAGGGTTATGGTCAAAGAAGGTAGAGTTCAGTTTTCTTCCACAACGTCTGATAGCGTATCAGTTATTCTCGTCAAAGACAAAATCAGTCAAATCACAAATGGTATAAAAACTCCAACAATTCATAATATCGATACGGATCGGTTCATCGGCTGGCGTGAGGGCCGGTTGAGTTTTGAAAAATGCCCGTTGTCCGAATTTATTCCGGAAATTGAACGACAATACGGCGTTCATATTCATGTAAACCCGGATTCATCTCAACATTTTTCTGTGACCGGTACGTTTGATCATCTGGACGTGGAGCAAATTTTAGATTCGATTTGCTTGACATTTGACATGGAATCCGATCGGGATGTTAATGGGGATTACTTACTTCAACCAAAAACTGAGCGATGAGCAATGAACCGTCTTGATTTAATAAGAGTGTCTTTTTTCTCCTTTCTGGTTTATTTTGCCCTGGTCCGCACTCCGGTCACGATGGGTGCGGACCAGTTATCTATGGTTTTTACCGATTCCTCGTTGCGTTCTGTATTAAATGAAGTTATGTCCCACTATCCGATTTTTTTTATTTATAATGATTATCTCATCCAGGATAAAAAAATTAGCTGTAATTTGTCCGGTCTATCAGAAAATGAGATGATAACCAAGATCGGTAAATTAACAGGTTTGGAATTAAAGAAAGTATCTGGAAATACGTATGTGTTGTATCAATCCCACGATAAACCGACAATAGCAATGATGCATCACGAAATGGATGAGCAGAATTCGATAATAATCAATACTGACATAATACCGCCACGGATTCCACCAAATAATAAGCCGATATATCCAAAGGATGCAATTAGTAAAGGTATTCAAGGACGAGTGCAGCTGATTTTGTTTATCGACTCGGCCGGAGAAGTTAAAACTGTGCATATGAAGGAGTCGTCAGGATCAGAGATTCTCGACAAGGCATCGAAAGAATATGCCTGGAAGCTAAAATTTGAGCCAACTTTCCAGAATGATAAGCCAATCTCCATTTGGAAAGTGTTAAGCCTAAACTATCAACTTACTTCAATTGATACAGGGTATGTACAACCAATCGATTCGATCAGGAATGAATAGCATCAAGTCTGATAATTTTTCAAGTAAATTACTATATCTAAAAGGAATTCAATTGGTAAATATATAGTCGTTTCCCCGTAAATAAGGAAATAATATGCATCAGAGCAACCAACAATTTCATGTCGTTTGGAATACATCTAAAAACAACCTGAAAGAGGAAGGCGACGTTCCTGTTAATAAGCTTTCTCAACGAAATAATATCGATCCCAATGCGATGGACCGCACTGATGAACGAATGATCGAGAGGAATTTAGTGGAGGCTGTTCGACGATCCGATTCAGATGCATATAAAGAAATATATTGTAAATACCATTCATCATTATCACGTTTTATTTATTCACGTGTCCAACAGACAGAATTAACCCGGGACCTTGTCCAGGAAGTTTTTTTACGAGTGTGGAATACCAGGTACCGTTTAGATCCCAAAAAATCAATAAAAGCGTATTTTTACCAGGTCGCTAACAATCTCGTTATTGATACAATGCGTAAAAAGAAACATCGGGAAAATTATTTAAAAATTGCTACACATCCGCAATACTATAGCTCTGAAGAGCTAATAAATACAGCGCTCGATGTGCATAAAGCAATCGAACAACTGCCGGAAAAATTAAAAGTCGTGATATTGCTAAGTCGATTTGAGGGATTAACGTATAATGAAATTGCTGAAAGTTGCCAGATTTCAATCAAAACAGTGGTTTACCGTATGCGTAAGGCGATGGAAATGATGACTAAATTGTTATCATTAAAAACTCAGCTTTAAATCCAACCCGATTTCAAATATTCATATTTACAATAATACTTAACAAAAAGGAGACTATGGAAATGAAACGAATTCCACTGATGGGGTTATTCGTATTTTTGCCTCATCTTTTAATGGCTCAAGTAATGAATGTTTATCTAAAAGATGGCCGTGTAGATCAGTACCAGGTATCAGAAATAGATAGCATGAATTTTGCAAGTCGTGTTGGGACATTAACCTGGATTGGTCATGCAAGTGTGAAAATTAAGACTAATGATGGGATTGTCGTCTATATTGATCCTTACGCTGGAACTACCAGCGATTATGCCGATTCCGCTGATATAATCCTTGTATCACACGCCCATAGCGATCATAATTTGGTAAATAAGGTAACACAAAAGAATAGCTGTAACGTGTTTGCAGGTTCAACACAAATGAGTGCAGGGGATAAAACCTTTATAAAAGGAATTTCAATAAAAGCAGTGCAAGCGTATAATTCAAATCATGTAAAGGGATTTGGTGTCGGATTTGTCATCGAATTTAATGGTGTTAAAATTTACCATAGTGGCGATACATCCCAAATACCGGAGATGGAAGCATTGGCAGCATTGAATCTTGATTATGCGATGCTTTGTATTGACGGACAATATAATATGGGTCCTATTGAGGCAATGGCAGTGGCCGAAATTATAAAAGCCAGACGGCTGATACCAATTCACACTGGTTTTACGGAACAGCAAAAAGAAACAAACGTTGCCAATTTTACTCATCCAAATAGATTAATCATGCGCGAAGGCGATACTATTTATTTGTAATTCATATTTTGACCCAAAATTCAAATTGTGAGATTAAAATGAAAACAATATTAGGATTTATTTTCGTCATATTCTTTACCTTATGTGTGTATGGGCAATCATATCATTTTGACATTCATGAGATGGATGGAGCGACGACGACGATTGCGGTTTCGCAGATTAAAAACATAACATTTTCACAAAATCAAACTCCTGCATTACAGATTATACAATCGGATGGTTCGCAATTAGAAGCAAATATTACTGGTATAAAAAATGTGTCGTTTGACTTAAAGACTACTTCCGTTCAACCAATACCCGATAAAAGTGTTTTGAATACCTATCAGTATATTTTACATCAGAATTATCCAAATCCATTTAATCCGGTTACGACATTTTCCTATTCAGTACTTGAAGACGCTGTCGTTGCATTAAAAATTTATGATATAACAGGGCGCGAGTTAAAAACGTTAGTCCATAAATTCCACCCCGCAGGGGAATATCGGATAACATTCGATGGAAGTCAATTACCCAGCGGTGTTTATATATATCGGCTGGAAGCTAGTGATTTTCAGAAGAGTCATAAGTTTATTTTGATGAAATAAGCAGTTTACTTGATTTGCAGAAATTGCTCATAAGCAATTGATGTTTGTCCCAACTATTCATGATGCATGGTTGGGTCATTTTTTTTATAACGAAAAGGCATCATTATGTTGTGAACAATAATGGTTATTGAGCAACATGGAAGATATAATTTTTCCGATAGAAATTACCTTGTATCTCTTTAATTTTTATTTCTGCGCAAGTATCTCCAAGATTAATTCCTGTCACTATTAACCCCTCAACGAAATAATTATTTCATTTCAGGGCGTCGAATCAGCTTTTTACGTATGGATTAATGGGCATTCTGTTGGTTACAGTGAAGACAGTTTTACACCGGCAGAATTCAATATTTCAAAATATCTGACGACCAGAGAGAATATTGTCGCTGTGCAAGTCTACCGCTGGGCGGATGCAGGCCATGAAATTACTTACGAACAATTTAAGCTGCCAATTGAAACGCCTGCAGTTCCGGCGCCAGATTTTTGGCGTGCGCCTACGGATAATGATATCGGTACATGGCACATGGAAAAAGAGGCTGCCACGTGGCGCAATGCTGGCTCGAACCGAAAATTGACAAACATTAAAACGGATATCGTTTCTCCGCATGAAGCCAAAGTTACGTCGTTATTTACAATTCCAGCGTCAACGCCATCGAATGTCAGGCTTGTGTATTCGATTTACGGCAGCGGTGATGTGCTGATGGATTATTCCTTTACTCCCGGTGCCAGCTCGTTGCCATTAATTCCCGAAATCGGAGTGCTGCTGACACTGCCCTCTGAATTCGAAAATGTCACCCGGTAGGGCCGGGGCCGTGCGGAAAATTATATTGATCGTAATTCCGGTCATGCAATTGGTACGTATCACGATGCTGTCGATAACTTCTTCAGTCCATATTTTCGACCGCAGGAAATGGGCAACCGAACGGATGTGCGTTGGGTAACCCTAACAAATGCGCAAGGCATCGGTTTGCTGGCAGTTGGCAATCCGCTCATGGAAATAAACGCGTTACACGCCACACCGCGGGCATTGGAAAATGTGCACCACCCGGACGAGGTTGCAATTACCAGGGATGTCATCCTGCGTGTGAATTATCGTCAGACGGGAGTCGGCGGTGACAATTCGTGGAACGCTTCCGGCATGCCTTATGAAAAGTATTGCATCAAACCAGAGGGCACGTACCGGTTCGTGTTTCGACTAAAACCAATTTTAACTGCCAATTCATCCATGAAGGTCGGTAAGCAAGGTTTCAATAATCTTATGCGATAAAATTACAGAGTGTGATCTATAAAATATAAATGCTTGCTCGCTATAATTAGGGATATTCATTGTTTGTGTTACGTACAGTTACCTTTCCATGAATAGTTCCGAGTTAATTTAATAGCAGAAGTTCGAGTACAGAATTTATTGAAGATCGATACAAGTGTTAGCATTGATTGCTCTTACCATAAAAGCGACATCCGAGGCTTGATATATGCGCTTGACGTAAATATCATAAATTAAGCGGTTTTTGAAATTTTGGTTGCATTTTATTAATAAAGTTTGTACATTTTGGTTCACTTGGAGAATTTTTGGTGTTTATGGAATAGTCAATATCAATTACAAAGTGAATTTGGCGTGCCTAATAAACCCATAAACAGACTATTTTTAAATTGCAGAAGCCTAAAAATCGATTAAGGAGCTGTGTGTCAGAATAAAAATTCGTCACAGCTCCTTTTTTATATACTAATCATCTTTGAAATAAATCGGAATAAATTTCATGTTGAGCGACCGCATTCAGAATATGACACCATCTGCCACAGTTGAATTGGCGAAACGCGTTGCCGAATTTAAACGTCAGGGAATTGATATAGTTAATTTAAATGTTGGTGAACCGGATTTTAGAACACCCGATAATATAAATGATGCTGCTTACAGGGCAATTGCTGAAGGATTTACAAAATATACTTCTGTGAATGGAATTTATGAATTACGCAGCGCCATATCAAAAAAATTATTTGATGATAATAAGCTTAAGTACTCGCCTGAAGAAATAATTGTGAGCACTGGAGCAAAGCATGCATTAGTCCTGGCTGTATTTAGTATTTGCAATCCTGGCGACGAAGTTATCATACCGGTACCTTGCTGGGGTAGCTTTATTGAAGTCGTCAAATTAGCGGAGGGTACGCCGGTTATCGTCCGTACCGAAGAATCAAATTATTTTAATTTGGATATCAATAATATAAAGGCAGTACTTACTCCCAAAACCCGCGCCATTATCATAAACACACCGAATAATCCCACCGGAGCCGTTTATGATTATGATACATTGTTGGCTTTAGGTCAACTTGCTGTCCAACATGATTTGTACATAATAGCCGATGAGATCTATGAAAAATTAATTTACAATGGCAGCGTACATACATCGATCGCCTCATTAGATGAGGAAATTAAGAAGCGTACTATTCTTGTAAACGGTGTTTCCAAAGCATATGCTATGCCCGGATGGCGGTTGGGCTACGCGGCGGCATCACAGGAAATTATTAACGGCATGTGCGGATTACAAGGTCACTTTACAACCACCACCAATTCAATTTCTCAGCGGGCAGCGCTTGAAGCTTTAACCGGTCCGCAAGACAATTTGGCGAACATGCGCGCGGAGTACGATCGGCGTCGTCATTATATGTATCAACGACTCAATGCAATGCCTGGAATTTCCTGCCCAAATAGTAGCGGCGCCTTTTTCTTCCTGACAAATGTATCATCACTTTATGGGAAAGTGTATAATGGCGCTCTGATAAAGAATTCAGTGGATGTTTCTTCATTTTTTCTGGAAGTTGCACTAGTAGCTGTCGTTCCGGGTGAAACGTTTTATGCATCTGATCATATACGAATTTCCTATTCGAATTCAATGGATCAATTAGTTAAAGGAATGGATCGGATGGAGGCCGCCCTGGTTCAGCTTTCTTGAAATAGCATGTGTCCTCTTTATATTCAACGAATTAGTACAATCCTGTTCTATATTTTCTAACCAAAAATACATTCGATTTAAACATATTTTTATCGACTGTAACATTCAAAATTACAAGCGATTATTTATTACTATTTTTTCATTAGGATATTTTTTTTCTTTTTTCTATTTTTGAATTGAAATTGAGTTCTTTGAGATAGAAGGGGGACTATTCAGGTAATGCCTGAAGCTTTGCACAATGCTACCGTGCAGCCGTTTGGGTATGGGAATCAATATCACATGAGGATAGTGAACGTTAGTTAAATTAACGTGTGGGAGTTAAGTTTATTAATGGAAGGAGATGATGGTATGGGTATTGATGATTTGAGAGATCAGGTCCTCGGTCTATTGAAACAGCGAGACTTAACAGGTAGAGAGCTAATTAAAACATTCATGGCTGAGAACAAAGAGAAGGTCAAAGCGTTGGGAATCGAGAAATACGACTTGGAAAATCCCGCTTCAATGGGAAATTTCATTGCGATAGAAATAATGCCTTATCTTGGACAACCGGTGTATAAGGAAAAAATTAACGTTCGTGGTAATAAGCAAACGTTATACAGCCTTAATAATCCCGGCACCCGCACGGAAGTCAAACCAAGGCACTGAGAACTTCAATTCCGAATCGGTGGTTGTAATATGAACAATCACCGATTTTTTTTAAATAGCTTGAAATGTTAAGAAAAAATTGATATATTTACCGGAACTTTACTTTTACGCCGGACAGTGGAGGCCACAATGGCAGTTCGAATTTTTTCATGCGTGATATTGATAGTTATGCTCCTGAAATCGACCGGATTTTCCCAGGAACCTGCTGATTTGTTACAGCAAGCACAAGAGTACCTGAATCGATCCGAATACAGCATGGTTGTTGAATTACTGACTAAAGCGCTTGGCCAAATTGAAAGCTTATTACTGGAAGAAATGAAAACATGCTTCCCCGATGCTCCCAAGGGATGGCGTACCGATGCTGTAAATGGTAACATTGTATCAACGGGAAAAGGCAATGGAATTGTTGCAACGCGTACCTACTATCGTGAAGGTGGTGGATCCTCCATTGATATAAAAGTTGAAACCAATGCATTGCGCACTGGAAATATCCGTGCGATGATCATGTCCCCGTCAAAGTTGCAGCGCGTCGATGCGGCAATGACATTGGCAACGGTTGCCAGTCGTCGCTGTCTGGAGCGATATGATGCAGTCGATAGATACGGTGAGTTAATTTTCGTACCGACCTCATCAGTAATTATAACATTCAAAGCATTTGATAGCAAAAACAATGATATGCTTCACCAAATCGCTGAAGCCATGGACTGGTCACGGATTGAAATCCGATTTCCGTAATTATATATCCGATGCAAATTTTGGGTAGCCGTTCACTAATATTTGAAAGCATTTATATCGTGGATCGGCAATATATAAGAACGACGAGCGTCATGACCGGGAGACCGGATGAAAAGGAGATGGGGAGAAGATAAATAATTCATTTTTTTCTCCTTTTTACCATATTTCCTAATCTCCCTGTCTACTCTACTTCTTCATGACATGTTGTGAATAATGCCCGAATGTGAAGTTAATAATAAAACCAATGATCGATTACAAAATTAAGGTTGTATGCCCAATAAAATTCAAATATTATCTGAAGATCTTACCAATAAAATCGCAGCGGGCGAAGTTGTTGAACGGCCGGCTTCTGTCGTAAAGGAACTAATTGAAAATGCAATCGATGCCGGTAGTGATGAAATATCGATCATTGTCCGGGAAGGCGGCAAAGGCCTCATTCAGGTTGTCGATAACGGAACCGGAATGAGCCGTGATGATGCAATCCTTTCGCTACAGCGTCATACTACGAGTAAGATTGCCACCTATGATGATCTTCACAATATTCACACGCTTGGTTTCCGCGGTGAAGCACTCGCCAGTATTGCATCGGTCTCGCGTCTTGAATTGAAAACGATGCAACATGACGCTGCCGAAGGTACGATGATTAAGGTGGACAGCGGCGTTATTGAAGATGTAGTGTCTGCCGGGGGAGTGCGAGGTACATCAATTTCAATAAAAAATTTGTTTTTTAATACTCCGGCCCGCCGAAAATTCTTAAAACGGGATGAAACCGAATATCGCTACATTTTAAATTTCATTAATCGATTTACCCTGGCATACCCACAAATTCGATTTACACTGTACAACAACGACCAGAAAATATTTGAACTGGCGCCTGCTGAACTTGATGAACGTATCATTCAAGTATTGGGAAAACGCTATCAGGGAAATCTTGTTGAAATCAATAGTGATCAGGGAATAGTAGCTGTTAATGGTTATATTGGAAATCAGGACGCAGCCCGAAAATCACGTGGGGATCAATACCTGTTTCTGAACGGGCGCTACATCGCTAATCGAGCACTCAACCATGCCATAGTTGCCGCCTACGGAACAATTATCCCGCGCGGTGAATTTCCATTGTATACAGCATTTATCGAAATTGATCCGCGCCGTGTGGATGTCAATGTGCATCCGTCAAAAATCGAAGTGAAGTTTGCCGATGAACGTCTGGTGTACGATATTTTGCGACGTAGTGTTAGAGCTGCGCTTGACAGCCAGCACATGATTCCTTCGATTACACCATTTGCACCCCAACCACTTGTGCAACCGTTGCGGGGCATAGGCCAACAAACCCAAATTCCACTTGATGAGTTTCAGCGCAGTTCACCGGAACAATATGAACGACTTGTTCCCTTTTATCAGGGTGAACAACGGCAGGAGGTACATCAGCATCAACCATCTGTATTACACCAACAGTTACCACGCCAGCCTATTGCGGAAGGCACTCAGCCGATACACAACCGTGTCCATGTCTGGCAAATTCATAATCAGTACATCATGTCGGAAATCAAGAGCGGTGTGGTAATAATCGATCAGCATGTTGCACATGAGCGCATACTGTATGAAAAAGCACTGAAAAGTTTTGAACTAAATAAACCGGCTTCACAGCAATTGCTGTTTCCGCAAGTCGTGGATTTAACACCGGAAGAGATGTCGTTGGTGAAAGATGTGCTGCCATTTCTGGAAAAGATCGGATTTATGATAAAGGGCTTCGGCGGAAACACCGTTGTGATTGAAGGTGTGCCATCGGGAATGAAAGTTCGCAGCCCGGAAAAAATTCTGAATGAAATTCTGGATGACTACAAAAAAAATAAAAGTGACAGTTTGGATATTCGGGACAATGTCGCAAAATCGTATTCCTGCAAAATGGCTGTGAAAGCCGGCGACAAATTGACACTTGAAGAAATGAATTCCCTGATCGATCAACTATTTGCCACTCAAAGTCCCTATTTTTGTCCGCATGGTCGACCGGTAATTATCAATATCTCCATCGAAGAATTGGATAAACGATTCGGTCGAATATAAATTACCAGGAGATAGCGCATTGCCATATTCTGCTGAAAACAAACAAGTTGTTATTATCGTTGGTCCAACGGCAATTGGTAAAACATCGCTCTCACTGGAACTTTCTCAACGATTTAGTACTGAAATTGTATCCGCGGATTCCCGGCAAATTTATCGCTATATGAATATCGGAACAGCCAAGCCTACGCAACACGAATTGCATATGGCGCCACATCATTTTATCGATATTAAAAATCCGGATGAATACTACAGTGCTGGCATGTATGGCGAAGAAGCACGGTTAACGATTGATGACCTGCTGAAAAAGGAAAAATTACCTGTCGTTGTCGGTGGTTCCGGATTTTATATACAGGCATTGGTCGATGGTTTTGATGATGTCGCTGCATACGATAGCGACATTAAGCTGGAATTACAACAGCGCGTTCAAACAGATGGATTGGGAAAATTATATGCAGAACTTCAACTTATTGATCGCACGACGGCAGAACGATTGCATCCAAACGATACCCAAAGGATTCTAAGAGCATTGGAAGTGTGGCAAATTACCGGCAAGCCAATTTCGGTTTTCCAGGTATCTCAACTGAACCCCTGTCAATTTAGTCCGATTTATATTGGACTCATGTTGAACCGCCAAAAATTGTATAAACAAATTGAAAAACGCGTCGATGAAATGGTAGCGCGTGGATTAGTTGATGAAGTAAAACATTTGCAGGAGTTGGGTTACAATGAGTCGTTGCAAAGTCTACGAACGGTTGGATATCAGGAAGTGTTTGAATTTTTGCATGGGCAGTATCCGATTCATCATATGGTTGGTTTGATTAAACAGAAAACAAGGAATTACGCAAAACGGCAGATTACATGGTATAAAAGGGATAATCGAATTCGCTGGTTTGATACTGATGATAAATACTACGTGTCTGACATTATAAAATATATTGAATCAGAACTAGTTAGACAGGATGGGAATGGATAAAAAATCACTTGACATTTTCATAAAAAACATGTATCTTATCGGCGTTAAACTCAAATCTGATATGATAAACCTAATTGCGAATGTAGCTCAGTTGGTAGAGCACTGGCTTCCCAAGCCAGGTGTCGCGGGTTCGAACCCCGTCATTCGCTTTTTTCTATTTTAGGTGTAACTTGTTGTTAATGTGATGACAATCACAAAAATAGTGTGAAACTTTTTAGTTTTAGCAAGGTACATAGTGGTTGTGTCAGAAGTAACTCTAAGTCGACTTACATAAACCGTATTTGCAGTAAAAAGAGAGTTGAATGGAACTTTAATCTGAGTGAAACATTATTTTAGGTATCATCTATATCAGTAAAATATATTTTAAATAATATCGATTCTTTTAAAAAAAATTAGTAATAAATTAATCCGTCAAGTAGTCATAAACTAATAGAAGGAGTGCACCATGAAAATCAGTCGAGTTATTGCGTTGCTGGCGGCAGTCATTTTGATGGTCGCGATGACAGTGAATGCCCAATGGGGTAACCAGGCCACACAGTCGGTTGGCGACAATGGCATGGTCAATTGGTCAAACCAGGTCATTCGGGCAACGGGAATTGGCGCCGGAAATCCGAACCTACCGTTACCTTCACAACGTGCAACCGCCATTCGCGCCGCTAAATTGGATGCATGGCGAAACTTATTGGAAACAATTCAAGGTGTAAGTTTAACATCGGAAACCACCGTCCGTAATGCAATGGTGGAAAATGACGTGATTCAAACACGAGTTCAAGGTATTTTAAAAGGCTTCACGACTGTCGGCGAGCCAAAATATTTGTCTGATGGTTCTGTGGAAGTTACTGTCGAAATGCCTTTGACTGGTGCATTAACAGATGCTCTGCTTCCGACTGGACAGGGATGGGGCATGGGCCAACCAATGCCGACGCCATCGCAACCGACCAATGCTGTTTTTACAGGCTTAATTATCGACGCCAAAGGTTTAGGATTACGACCGGCCATGGCGCCAAAAGTCCTGGATGAAGCAGGAAATGAAGTGTATGGTTCAAAAGTTGTCAGTCGTGAATGGGCGGTTCAAATGGGTATGGTTGGGTATGATAAAGAAGTTACCCGCGCAAAATCAAATGACCGCGTTACCGACAATCCACTGATCGTAAAAGCAGTCAAAGTGTCTGGTCCCAATAAAGCCGATGTGGTTGTCTCGGCTGCTGATGCAGCAACAATTCAGGCCGCTGCGGCAAATCAAAATTTTCTTGATAAATGTAAGGTTATGTTCCTGGTTGACTAACCAAATAGAAGGAGAGTCACGATGAATCGACATGTTCGTTTTATTACGGTAGTGATGTTAGCGCTATTTGCCATGTCCTTGTGGGGATGTGGTCCAAAACCAATAAAAGAAGAATCTGTTTTAGATACCCCAGAAAATCATTTTAGCCGTGGTATGGTTGAGTTTGATAAAGATAATTTAACTCTGGCCATGAAAGAATTTGAACGAGCAAAAGCTCTGAATCCTGATTATGCAGAAGCATATTCAGGTATGGGACTTGTTCTGGCTGCTCAGGCTGTAAATACAGCAGATGTCAAAGCCGCTGAAAAAATGTTCGATAAGGCCTATGATATGGCCGATGAGGGTATCAGCAAAAATGACAAATCGCTTGATGTCCATATTATCAAAGGTAGAATTATTACCATGCAACGTAAAGGGGATGATTGGGTTAAAAATGCGGCTAAGGAGTTTGAAAAAGCCACAAAAATTAATCCGAATTCAGACAAAGCGTGGTATTATCTGGGCATTACCTACAAAGAAGGTTTTGAATTTGGCAGTGCAGTCGATGCTTTCCGTAAAGTCGTCGCCTTAAAAGGCGAATATGCAGAACAAGCCAACAGTGAGTGGGAGTTGGTGCAAAAAATTGAACGTGCGAAACCCGGTACGAAAGTCGGCGCTAAAGTGGCTTTAATTGGTAAGATTGATCGCGCTGATTTAGCCGTTTTGCTGATGGAAGAGTTGAAACTGATGACCTTAATTGAAAAGAAACGCCCTCGCGTTTATGATAACAGTTTCCAGGCTCCGGATGATCCAACCAAGATGCAAGCCACCCAGGTGACTTCAATGGAGGCTGCGACCGATATTAGCGGTCACTGGGCAGAAAGCTGGATCAAAGAGGCTATCGACGCACGTATTGGGGGATTGGAACCATATCCGGATCATACATTCAAACCCGATCAGCCAATTACGCGTGCAAATTATGCGAAAGTGATGGAAAGTGTGATGATTATGGTTACCGGTGACGAAAGCCTGGCGACCAAATACATCGGCGAAAACTCCCGCTTCCCGGATGTACGAAGCAGTCATTATGCCTACAACGCTATTTCTTTGATGGTTGATCGAGGAATCATGAAAGCCGACAAGATAACAGGCGAATTCAGGTTGAATGATCCAATGTCCGGCGCCGATGCTCTGCTTGCCATTCGTGATTTCCAGAATGCTTTACGTATTACATTCTAACCACAAAATTTAAAGAGAGGCACAATCTGTTGCCTCTCTTTTTTTATATATTCAATATAATTGGAGGACATGGGTTTGAAACATATATATATCATACCCGCCCTTCTTATTTGTCTGCTGCTATTAGTTACGACTCAAGTAACATATGCGCAAGCTCCGACGCTGGAGTTCACCGCAAAAGGTATGGCGACCGTATTTGGTGGTGATAAGGGACTTGCACGCGATCAGGCATTGGATGACGCGCTTCGCAAAGCAGTCGAGCAGGGATTGGGTACGTTTGTTCAATCAGAAACAATTGTTGAAAACTATCAGGTCGTTTCCGATAATATCCTGTCATGGTCGGATGGATATGTAAAAAATTACAATGTGATCTCCGAAGGCATGACCGATGAAACAACCTATGAAGTTACGATTAAAGCCCTGCTGGAAATGTCCAGCATGCAACAGGATTGGGATTCCGTGCAGAGTTTGCTGACAAAAATGCATAATCCCCGTGTACTGATCATTATGGATGAACAAAATATCGGTGAATCTTATGATCAGTACCATTTCCTGTCTGTGGATATGACTATTGCCGAAGCCACCATGATTAATAAATTCCTGGAGAAGGGATTCGAAGTGGTCGATGCTGCGACGATGCGACAAAATATTGAGCGTGATCAGGCGGCAGCGGCATTGGCAGGCAACGCTCAGGCAGCCGCAAGTATTGCCAAATTTTTTGGCGCTGAAGTTATTATTACCGGAAAGGCAGTGGCGAAGGTTGCGACCGGTGTTAATCTTGGCGGCATGAAATCGTGCCAGGCCAATTTAACTGCTCGTGTAATAAAGGCTGATATCGCCTCAATTATTGCTACAAGCAGTACACACGCTGCATATCCACATATTGATGAAGTGACCGGTGGAACCAAAGCGATTGAAAAAGCGGCGAATCAGATGTCGGATGATTTGATCCAAAAAATCACCAAGAAATGGAAAGATGAATTTTATGGAGCGACCACCGTTCGTCTCGTCGTTAAAAATATTGATTCGTTTACGCAATTGAATGACGTTAAAACAACCATCAAATTTTACGTTCGTGGAATCAAAGATATTTTCCAACGTAATTTCGCGGACCAGGTTGCTGAATTCGATGTGAAATTAACCGGGAATGCAGATCAACTCGCTCGTGAACTGGAACGAAAAGATTTTGAGAAATTTAACGTTCAGGTACAGGGCTTGAGCATGAATAAAATTACAATTGCAGTCTCACCCAAATAAGACGTTCGTTTAGGAGGAAGTACAATGAGGAAATTGATGGCTATTCTGTTGATGTCTTTTCTATGCGTGTCATTTGTACAGAATACCAACGCACAGAATGCGGATCAGTTATCCCGCATTAAAAAACGTGTAGCAGTATTTGCGTTTGAAGATAAAACCGATCATCAATGGCATTGGTGGACCGGACAACCAGTTGGCCAGGGAATGGCAGACATGTTGGTTACGGAGTTGGTAAAATCGGGCAAGTATCGCGTGATTGAACGGCAAGCTCTTGAACAAGTCATGAAAGAACAACAACTGGGAATGTCCGGCGCGGTCACACCACAAAGTGCGGCACAGGTAGGACAGTTGCTCGGTGTTGAATTGGCGATTATTGGTTCGGTTACAGAGTTCGGATATAAAAAAGGCGATGTCGGCGGACGAATTAAAGGATTTGGACTAGGTATACAAAATGCATCTGCATCCGTTGGTATTGATGTACGCTTTACGAATACAACGACCGGTGAGATAATCGCTGCGGAAAATGTTCGAAAAGAAGAATCAAAAAAAGGACTCAAAGTTAATACGGATGAATTTTCGTTTAAGAATGAAAATGATTTTGATGAATCACTGGTCGGAAAAGCTACCCGGGCAGCGATCGAAGAAATAATGACGAAGATTGATGTCCAGATGCAGTCCGTTCAGTGGCAAGCCAAAGTAGTCTCCGCGACAGGCAATACGGTGTACATTAATGCCGGATCTGAAGGCGGGATTCAGGTTGGTGATGTATTTGCTGTCTATGCACCGGGTGAAGAATTAATTGATCCCGATACCGGAATTTCGCTTGGCTCTGAAGAGACTAAAATCGGTGAAATTGGCGTAACGGCCAATAATATCGGTAATGGTAAAGCATCCAAATGTGTGGTTCGCAGTGGTTCCGGTTTCGATAAGGGACAGTTCGTCCGAATTAAGTAAATTCATTTTAATGTAATAAAAATTGGTGAGGAGGAACACAGGCGCACTGCGTCGTTTCCTCCTTTTTTGTAAGGATTGAGAAGAATATACTCGCATGTTTACTCGATGCTCAATTCTTAATCCGAAAAACAGGGGAACACAATGAGAGAATTGCGATCTCTCTTTTGGTTATTTATAGCTCTACTATTCTATCAATGTTCGGCCGTAACCAGCCTAAATCAACAACGGACGATGGAAGGGCCGACATTTACACCTTACCAGGGATTGAAGCGCAGGATTGCAGTTGTCGATTTTCAGAATACGACATCGCACGGTGATGAACAATTTGGCAGCGCTGTTGCCGACAGACTTATCAGTCTTTTAATGCGCTCCGGACGTTTCACTATCATTGAACGACAGCAAATCGAAACAATCATGCAGGAACAGGCGCTCGGCCAATCCGGCACTATGACGGACGAAACAGCGCCAATGGTCGGAAAGCTTTTGGGGGTGCAAGCGATAGTGCTTGGTACCATTATCGAAGCGGAACAGGAAACCGGCGCACATAATATAAAAAATGATGAAAAGGACGATAAAAATGACTGGGCGCTTGCATTAAAAGCAACGGTAGGTCATGTAAAAATCGCTTATCGGATGATAGATACTGCAACAGGCGAGGTAATTCTTGCTGACAATGTCACTGGTACAGAATTCCGGCCCGGTTTTGGTTTTAAAAATAAAGAATTTGATTTTACGGACATGTTCGAGCTTGATCAGACAGTTATCGGATTTGCATTGCGCAAAGCAATTATTTCAATGGCGGAAAAAATTGTGGAACAAGCGCCAACAATTGCCTGGCAGGGAAAAATTATTAAAGTAAATGAAGACAATACGCTCTACTTTACACCTGGCATGGGCTCAGGTATTTCGAGCGGTGACGTTTTTCGTGTATATCGGGAGCATCCCATTGGTGATGATCCTGAATTAACCGAATTAATGGCAATCGGACTTGTTCGTGTGCACGGCTTTATTGGCAATAATATTGCAAAGGCAACCATTCTTGAAGGGGAAGCGTTGGAACGCGGAAATATCGTAAAACGAATGAAGGGCAAACCAACAGCAGAAACCTCGGTTCAATAAACAGAATATAGATTTTCTACTAGTGTTATGTCACGCATAAAATATATGGTTGGACAAGCTCAGGACATGTTCCCTGAGCTTGCCGTCTCGCACTGGTTTGTCGTTCCGATGCATCGGAACATAAACGGTGTCGAAGGGAAAAATTCACGAACATTTCACGATTGACATGACGCTAACAATAAATACATTTTTCGTGGAGGATATAATCATGTGCACTGCATCGAAGTTTGGTAAGTTGATCGGAATTATTGGGATTTTGCCCTTGATGATTGGCGCTGGAGAAAATAATGTGGGAAATGTCAATTTTATTTTGGGAGGCGCGAATGATGTCCGGATTTTAAAAACCGGCCAGGATCAGTGGCGACCTGCTCATTTATACGCGCCAGTTACGAATGGGGATCAGGTCCAGACGCAAAATGAATCCCGCTGCGAAATAAAAATGATTGACAAGAGTTTGATCCGGATTGGAGAAAATTCTAATTTTACAGTTACTGATATTAAACAGGAGAACCAGCGGAACACATCACTGTCCTGGGGAAAAATTTGGATGAATATTAAATCACTTGCGCAAAAAGAAACGTTTTATGTAAAAACACCCACAGCAGTATGCTCCATTCGTGGTACCATTTTCCGCGTCGATAGTGATTCCACCACCAGAATTGCTGTTTATGATGGCAAGGTCGATGTCGGTCCCAAATCAATGCTTAACGACCAAAACCAGGCTGTCCAGCAGCCTCAGACACGAAGTTTGAAACCAGTCGTTATACCGGGACCGCATGAAATACCGCCACCGTTCGAAGTTAGTCTGGAACAGTGGGTTCAAATAGTCAAAGGCTACCAGATCGAAATCCGCGCCGACGGAAAATATGCTAAAACTAAAATCGATACTACCGTAGATTCCCAGCTTGATTGGGTGAAATGGAACCAGCAACGCGACCAGATGAATTAATGATTGTTAAAGAAATAGAACCTGAAAGCATTGCAGACGAAATCGGCTTGCAACCCGGCGATGAGCTTGTATCGGTGAACGATCAACCGATTCGGGATATCATTGATTATCGTTTTCAGACAAGTGACGAATGCCTGACGCTGGAGGTCAAACGTCAGGCAGAAACATTTTTAATCGATATTGAGAAAGATTACGATGATGATCTGGGCATTACCTTTGAAGAAATAAAGTATCGTAGTTGTGGGAATAATTGCATTTTCTGTTTCGTCGATCAAAATCCTCAACAGCTCCGCAGTAATTTATATTTCAAGGATGAAGACTTCCGGCTTTCCTTTCTGCATGGTAATTATGTCACGCTCACCAATATTTCCCAAAAAGATTTACAGCGGATCGTTAATCAACGGTTATCACCGCTTTATATTTCCATTCATGCCATCGATGCAACGGTTCGGAAACAACTGCTTGGTATCCGTGGGAACGATCGTTTGCTGGAGAAGCTAACATATCTTACTGATAACGACATTGAGCTTCATACACAAATTGTACTATGTCCCGGATTTAATGATGGCAGCATTTTGGATGATACTATTCAAACGTTATCACAGTTTTTCCCACAGGTTAAAACAATTGCAATTGTACCGGTCGGATTGACCCGGCATCGGGAAAAGTTGGTGCAGTTAACTCCAATTAATCCTTCATATTCGAATGAAATTATTGCCTCGATCGACACGGCTGCCGCAACGTATCTTTCACGCTTGGGGACTCATTGTGTATATCTTGCAGATGAGTTTTATTTGAATGCACAAAAGGACATTCCCCCCGCTGACCGTTACGACCAGTTTGAGCAATACGAAAATGGTGTAGGGATGCTGCGGTATTTCATGGATGATTTTGCAGAGAAATCACCAACATTTCCAGCAGAAATCAAACAGCAAACTTCGGTAAGGCTGGTCACCGCCAAACTGGCGGCGCCGTTTATTCAGCAAACTGTTGCTTCCCGACTCAATCAAATTGCAAATTTGCACGTGGATGTATTGACCGTCGAAAATAGATTTTATGGCGACAGCGTCCGGGTCACCGGGCTGTTAACCGGTCAGGATATTCATGCACAGCTATCACAATTGCCCCTGGCTGATTTGATCGTGCTGCCTTCCAACTGCATCAATTATGACGGGCTGTTTTTGGATGACTGGACGCTCCCACAATTGCAGCAACAGCTTCAACAGAACATTGCCGTTTTAAGTATTGATTTTTCTGAATTATTTACGTATCTTTAGCCTGCCTTGAAGAAATTTTAATCACTGGAAAGAGTTTGTTTACATCGGCCACGTTCAGCAAAATTCATTTGGTTGATCAACAGATCGATTTTATTTCAATTCGACGATTCTTCATTTAACCTGGATTATTCATTGTAATTCATTAAGGAATCCAGATTATTTGAATGGTGGGTGATTTCAAATTCGGTGTATCGAACTCAGTTTATATCTGTATAGTAAGTTAATATCTATTTTAATATCAAATTAACCGAGATATTTTTTTAGTTTATGAATAATTCAAGTTAAACAAATAAGTTGACTGCGAACAATGAATCCGCTTTCGATTAGGAACATCTAAATATATAAACATGGAGTCACTATGAGTCATCCTACCGTCGCTATTATCGGGCGACCCAATGTTGGTAAATCTACACTTTTTAATAGAATTGTTCGTCGGCGTGAAGCGATTGTGGACGATCAACCCGGAGTTACCCGTGATCGTCTTTATCATGAAGCGGAATGGGCGGGCCGGTATTTCAATTTAATAGATACTGGCGGTTATCTACCTGACAAGGAAAATATGATTCACATGGCGGTGCTCAATCAAGTCATGGAAGCAATAAGCGAAGCAGATGTGATCATTTTTTTAGTGGATGCCCGTGCTGGCTTAACAAGCATCGATGAAGAGATTGCCCGAATTTTGCAGAAAACCGAGAAACCAATTTTATTGGTCGTCAACAAAGTGGATGATACGGTTTATGAACTGGACGTCCACGAATTTTACGCGTTAGGGCTTGGTGATCCGATCGCTATTTCGGCAAGTGGTGGCCGAAATATTGGTGATTTCCTGGATGAAGTGATTGCGTTATTTCCCGAATCCGGCAGCATGGAAGATGAACCGGAAGAGAGCATTATCAGGCTGGCGATTGTTGGGAAACCCAATGTCGGTAAGTCGTCGTTTGTAAATGCCATTATAGGCAAAGAAAAAATGATTGTAACAGAAATTCCCGGCACAACACGAGATTCAATCGATACACCGTTGAAGCGTGAAGGTCAGCAGTATTTGCTGGTTGATACAGCGGGACTCCGTAAAAAATCCAAAGTAAAGGATGAAGTAGAATATTACAGCAATGTTCGCAGTATAAAAAGTCTACGTAATTGCGATGTGGCGATTATTTTAATTGATGCGCGCGACGGCATTCAGGATCAGGATAAATCGATCATAGAGCACGCATTGAAGAGCAGAAAAGGTATTGTACTGGGCGTGAATAAATGGGATCTGGTTGAAAAGGATACACGTACGGCTGCTGAGATGGAACAGGAAATTAAAGATAAAATGCCTTATTTGCAACATATTCCGGTGGTGTTTCTTTCTGCACTTACAAAACAACGGGTGTATAAGGTGATTGATATTGCAAATTCTGTCTACCATGAGCGCGTGAAACGTGTTTCGACCAGCGTTTTAAATGATTTTCTGGAACATGTAACGGTAATCAATCCACCACCTGCACCTGGTGGCAAGCACATCAAAATAAAATTTTGCTCACAAGTAAAGGTCGGTCCGCCGGTATTTGCATTTTTCGCCAACTATCCACAATTGATTAAACAGAACTACAGACAGTTTCTTGAAAACAAGTTGAGGGAACATTTTGGATTTTTTGGAGTACCCTTAACACTAACATTCAGGAGAAAGTAGTACGAATGCGGAAAATTGTTATCCTGTTGTTTATAGGTCTGATCCCTGGTGTGCTCGCTGCCCAGCCAATTAAAAATGAGTGGCAAGCAAACAGTTCTCATGTAAATATTAGTTATCAGAACTATCTCGTCAATCGCGTTTTGGATTTGCATAATCCCGATGGAGCGACATCGAATGTTCCTGTAAAGAGCGGAACGTTTGTATTGCATGAATTGCTAAACGAATGGGATAATTTATCAAGTGAACAACAACAGCTGCTTAAGCCGGTGTTATCACGCCCGAATCTTGCTAATAGTGTTATTAGTCCCTCAGGAAATTTTAAAATTCATTACACTACCTCCGGTATCAATCGCGTTAGTAGTGTTGATAACGATTTAAACGGCGTTCCCGATTATGTGGATAGCGTTGCTTATTATTTCGATTATGCCCGGCATATCGAAATTGATGAACTTGGCTACAAACCGCCTCCAATGGACAAAGTCGATGGTTTGGAATATGACGTATATATCGTGAATTTTGATTTGTATGGTGAAACTGCGCCTGAAGAACAGGTTAATAGTTCACCCAGACAATATTCCAGTTACATCAATATTGAAAATGATTACAAAGGTAATTTCCCAACATCGGGAATAGCCGGAATGAAAGTGACAACGGCTCATGAGTTTTTTCATGCAATTCATATGGGTTATAAATATGAGCGCGGTTTGGCTTCATTCGATAAATATGAAGTGTTTTTTTATGAAATATCATCCACATGGATGGAAGATTTTGTGTATGATGATATAAACGATTATTATTTTTATCTGGATACTTTTTTTAATAATCCCAATACGCCATTCACATCATTTAGCGGTTTATATCCATACGGAAACTGTTTGTGGGCCCATATGCTCGTAAAAAAATATGAACCGAATATTATCAAGGAAATTTGGGAAGAAATTGATAACCGCCCTGTGATGGATGCTATTGCGCTGGCGCTAAATAATCATGGCAGCAGCTTCGGGCAGGAATTTACCGATTATGCTGCGTGGAATTATTTTACGGGATCACGAGCAAATCCTGCTGCTTATTATGAAGAGGGCGCTTACTATCCGGAAATGCGTTTAAGCCAATCCTACTCGTTCGATGCCGATACCACAATCGAAGAATCGTGTCGTGAACTTGCGTTTTCGTACTACTCATTCAACGTGCCTTCGACTGGTGAAACCATAACGCTCATCCCTGTGAACTTCGAACAGCAAACTAGTGAAGATCGAAGTGTCACATTTCAGATCAGCGGTCATAATGGCCATTTGTATAATCCGGTTACACAGGGATTTTACGTGCGAATGATTGTCGATGAATATCAGGACTGGCAGGCAAATGCAATAGTGCTTGATAATAATTCGCAGGCATCTGTTATGCAGTTCCCGGCGATTGAAGAAGGTACGATTAATGGTGGTACAAAACTGTTGGGGTATGGACCAAATCCTTACCGGCCTGATCAGGATGACAAATTTTCCGTATTCTTTCAATTGGACGAACCGAGTCGGGGGCATGTAGTTATTTTGGATGAAAACGGTCGACAGATCGATTTCTTTGATTTGCCAAAAATGGCTGCCGGGCCGAACAGTTTTTCATGGAATCCCCGCAAATATGGGGAATTTCCGGGGGGCAGTGGCATCTACTTACTTTATTTGGAAACCGACGGAATTAATGAACTTATTAAATTTGCTGTAATACGATAAAAGAGAATAACATGCCGGATTTAGCAACGTATCTGATAATGGCGCCTGCCATTTTGTTAGCGTTAACGTTTCATGAATTTGCCCATGCATGGGTGGCCAACCGATTTGGTGATCCAACCGCCCGGCAGATGGGACGACTAACACTTAATCCGATCCCGCATCTTGATTTGATGGGAACGATTATGTTGTTCATAGTGCATTTTGGCTGGGCAAAACCGGTTCCGGTGAATCCGACATATTTCAAAAATCCTAAAAAGGATTTACTGTGGGTATCTCTGGCAGGTCCGGTATCCAATCTGTTACTGGCGTTTGTGTTTGGAATGATATGGCGTATGATTGGCAGTAATGAGCTCGCAGCAGCGACGACAGCATTTGGCATCGCCCAACGTATGGTTATTTATGGTATATTCATCAATTTGATATTAGCATTTTTTAATATGATTCCTGTTCCTCCGCTGGATGGCTCCAAAATATTGATGGGGCTATTACCTCCCAAATACGAACCTATGTTTGCCGGTTTTATGCGGTACGGTCATTTTGTTTTGTTGGCCCTGATTTTAATGGATGCCGCATTGAATATCCCGGTGTTTGGTTTTTTACACACCCTGGTCCGGACGTTCTCGCTGGCATTTGCTGGTATGAGTTTTTTCTGATTGTAAGTGCATCCGGATTAATCCGGATATATCAATTAGCTACTTCCGCTGTTTTGCTCGCTACACCGATATTCATGTGACAAAGTAGAATTTCAAACCACGCACAAAAACTCACATTTTTGCTTCATATTTTCTTGCATAATAATAGTACGTATAATCTTTAATCGGATTAGATCAATTGTCTTTTTCCAACTCGCAATCCTACAATCAACACAATGAAAACAATACCATTCACTATAAATAAAAGTGAAACGGAATTGAGAATTCCGTATAACGGAATTAAAATCAAGCTTGTCAACAATGCGCCAAAACAAGCGCCTAGAAGATCTAATGCGTATAACGATCCGGCTATTCGACCAATGTCACTGTGTGTGCGTACGTATAGCTGATTTACTATCGGATATTGATAACCACTGATGAGACCGGCAAGCAACGACATTAATGTGAATACTATTGATCCGGCAGTATCTTTCATCTCAACAAGATGCTGTGCATATATAAAGAAAGCGATAATAAACACACACATCAAAAGTTGTGTTAACCTGATTTTTTTTATTTCATCAGACACGCCATAATTAGCGTGTAATGTAATGAAAGTTCCCGCTGATAATCCTGCCATGAATCCCGTCATGATGAAGGCAATCTGTAAGTACAAAAAGCCAAATTGCGTTTGAAATAGCAAAAGCAATAGAATTTGTAATGACATGCTTGTATACCCCATGCATGCCACAGTAGTTTTTAGCGCAAGATAGTTTGTCGGAAATAAAAGTTGTGTACGTTTGACAAAAAATATAAATACTACTCCACCCAATGCCAGCAAGCCCAGGATTGCAGATATTTTTATTTGTGACAAACTATCATAAAGACGTTTTATTCCACTGGAAAAATAAGTTGACCATACAATCAGCTTATATAAATAACCGGATGGTCGTAAGTCACGATTGGGTAAAATTGATGTTCCAGCGTTCAAAACGTGGTTGATGTACTGAATACGATCGGGCGACATCCGGAACGGCAGGAAATAATCCTGAATGTAGGTTGTTCGTAAGTAGCGAGTGTGTATCCGTTCTATTAATAAATCTGGTGATTGCGATAAATGATCGGGCTGCTTGCTCGCGATAAACGTGATTTTATTGCCCGGAATAGCAATAACGTTTTGAAAGATGGATTGGAGTGTGTTGCACATGCACGTTAAATACTGACTTAATTCATGCCCAATCACATTTTCTGATGATTCAATTTGAAAACCGATAACACCGGAATCTGACAGACATGTTGCCAGCAGATTATAAAATTCAATTGTATAAAATCGGTTTAAATAAATTGTAGTTGGTTCCGGTAGTTGAAGAATAACCACGTCATACGTGTTGACTATGTGGCGCAGATATGCACGGCCATCTTCGTAGATGATATGTAAACGTGGATCGTGAAAACGACTGGTAACAGTGTTGGGTAGTAAACGCGTGCCAAGTTGGACTAGCTCAGGATCAAGCTCAACGTAGTCGATTTTTTCAACCGTCGGATGTTTTAAAATTTGATCGATGGCGCCGGAGAGTCCACCACTCATTAACAATATCTTCTTTGGAGCCGGATGATACAACATCGGAAAATGAACAGTTTCCTCAACCGACTCTTCATCCGGGTAACTGAACAGCATATTCCCATTTTCATGGAATTGAATGGTTTCATCTAATTGTGTTACGGTGATATGCCCATAGCGCGTTGTTTCGTCGGCCAGTCTAACGTAAGGTCGCCATTGGATGTCCTGTGTAATGGAATCAATTCGCCATGAAAGAACAATTGCTATAGAGATAACGATAAACACAAGTGCTACAAAATATCGTTGAGAATGCAGTCGCACGGAATGCCATGCTAACATGGCACCACTCAAAACATTGAGTGAACAAATCAGGATGACAATATATCGCGTTTCAAAGAATGAAATCATAAATATCCCAATAAGCAACGCCGCCAGGCCCGAGCCCAATGATTCCCAAAAGAAAACCGTGGGAATGACGTTTTTTTTATCATCATTTAATCTATCAAACAGACTGCAGGCGATCGGGAACAATGAACCCGTGGAGAAGCACAGCGGAAAAATTACTAAAAATATGATCCCAGGCCCGATCATCGGATGCACTAATTCACCCCATGTCCAGTTGAGCAGTTGCGGTATCAGGCGTAACACGTAGATGGTAGCAGGAAGCACAAAACACAGCAGCCATTGAATTATGAAAAAATATCGGATGCCTTTACCGTCCAAAAATGTGTGCGAGCGTCCGGTTAACCAACTCCCGAGACCGTTAATAAGAAGCCACATTGCCAGCATCGGGCCGAGCATGAGTTCGTTTCCCTGAAACAGGATAATTATCTCACGTAATAAGACGATCTGACTCAGGATAGCCGTCGCACCGGCAATGATGATCGCAATGATAAGATAGGTATTTTTAGTAGTATCGGGCATAGTGGTATGATATATATTTTCATCATCAAAATCAAGCGAACAATTTTGAGAAGTTGGCGGCGCTGGACATTTTCCTGATTGGATGATTAGACGAAATTTTACAAAGATTTATTATGAAAACCTGCTGCTATCAGAAATGTATTGTGCAATCTGCCGATGTTATTAGCCTGAATTATTCATAAATTTTGAAAAAAGAGTGAGGATTTTCCAATATAATTTCTTATATTTAAGTAGGATAAACATATAA
>JAFGDW010000219.1 GCA_016931935.1 Candidatus Zhuqueibacterota bacterium
GCCTGCAAAACCGATGAAACGTCTCTGCTAAAGGGATGCGGCCTAAATAATGATTGAACTAACCCGCGCAAAAACGCGCGGGAAGCTCATCATCGCTTTAGTGCCTGTCCGGGTTCGGAGTACAAGCTTCAGCTTGTGAAACAAATGGACGTTAAGTTCAATATTCAGATTGCAAGCAAGATGCTTGCATTACAACTATCATCATTTACGGACAGACACTATTTAGTTCTGAAAGGTGTCCGTTTGTGAATTTTATATCAAAAGACATACTGTTTCAAATCAAAATCAGGGTCATTTTTCATAAAATCGCGAATGGTATCCAAGGGCTCGTCAAGTACTTTAAATCCATTCAATTCATATCCTGCATACATCAGTTCTTTTCTTATAAATAAATATGCTAAATACCATGAAAGAAGGACACTGGTTGGTAAATTTTTTAAACCAACCTTCATCTCTTTCTCCGATACATTAACAACCTGACGACGTAATGCTGTTTGATAGTCAACTTGATATAGAATATCTTTTATTACTTCGTTCTTAAAATCCAAATTGTCTGACTGCGGAACATTTTCCTGAGCTCTTATTTTTCGTCTCATTTCGATTTACTCCGATCGATTTAAACGAGTTTTGGAACTTTTCTTTACTTTATTCTTCATATCACTTAGATTATTCTGCATAATATCACGCACTTCTTTGAGTTGTTCAAGATCGTGTTCTGCTTTCTTTATTGCTTTTTGATAGTCTTCAATTTCTTTTAATAATGAAAGTTGCTTTTCTGAAAAATTATCCGTTTCATCATATCTTTGAACCATATTTTTTTTAGCCAAATCTTTGTCATGGACAATGAGTACTGGTAGCATTTTATAACTACCATCCTTTTGTTTCCTATGGAGAAGGATGATGATGCCCTTTTCAAGACTTTTCATATTGTTCTGAACTAACGAATCTAAATTAGATTGTTTGTTTTGTAATGGTGTTGGTATTGCGTATGTAATAAGGTCTTTATCGTTCTTTGCCCAACATGTTGACACGAATACGAATAATAGTGCGATAATTATTTTTGCTTTCATTTTTCCCCTCACTTTCTGATCACATCACTTGTTATATGGCACTACTGCTTAATTCTGAATCCTTTCATCATCGATTGTATTCATTACAAATTGAAACCATCAAAAAAATAGTAGTGATTGTTTCATGAATTATTAACTCATAAATTGTACCCCGTCATCATCTACACAGTGCATCTCTCACGACGTTCCAGATTTCCAGGCCGTGGCCATGTGAAGCATAGTGTGTGTAAGCTCCCCCATTTAGAAAACGATGTGAAAGTCAGAGTATCTGAATATCACCCGGATGACTGTTCGCGCGATAAAAGGCAAAGAAGGAACAACGACAGCAATCATGGAAGAAGATTGAGATGCAAACCAACAGAGTTGTTGCCACCAGAGCTAAAGATAAGGAAAACCAATCGGAATATCCCTGCTTGACTGAAAAAATCAATAACACTTATAAAATAAATTTGTTGAGTGGTGTGGCATAATAATTGGGCTCCGTTTCAATCCTTTTGAGGTTCGAAACAGAGCCCACCCGTCAACTATCCCCGCCCCAATATTTTAATATTTGCATAGGCGTATCCGGTATCATTCGAACCGGACCTGGCTATCCTTGAAAAAGAGTCCATTTTACAAGACATCTTTCATCATCCACGGATGAATCACAACATCAACACGACGGTTGGCGGCGCGGCCTGCCACGGTTTCGTTACTTGCAATCGGTTTGGTTTCGCCATAACCGATCGCTTCAATTTGCGACGCAACGATTTTGGAATTGGCCATAATATATTGTTTTACCGCATCAGCACGTTGCTTTGACAATTGTAAATTCTTCTCATCACTGCCAAATGAATCCGTATAGCCCAGCACAGAGACGGTGCATTGTGGGAAAGCATTAATGGCATCGCGCACTTTGGTCAGCAAGCCAAATGATTGTTGCTCAATTGTAGCTTCTGCACTTGGGAAATTTAGCCCAACCAACCGGATTATGACATCGTCACCCTCGCGCAATACTCTGGCTTCCTTGCTAGTGAACGATTTTTCTACATTTGCAAATTGCTCACGTGTTTTGGCTTGATTGGCAATTTGCTGCGCTAACGCAGACTTTTCCTTTGCCTGACTGCCAAACTGATTCTCCATTTCGGCAATTCGGGCATCCTGAAGTTCGGTTTTTTGTTGGTACCAGTTTAAATTCTGGCTTAATCCTACAACGCTTTTCTGATACGTGTCGATATAAGCGACAATTTCCTCAGTCGTTTTGCCAAAACCGGTGTCAAACGAAGGGGTCAGTTCCGCTTTTTCAGCAATCTGCTGCAGAGGTTTCTCCGAGGCCAGCATCAAGTCTTCCCAGGTTTGATCCTTGTCCTTCATTTGCTTAATGGTTTTCGCCAGATAAAATGCATGCCTGGCCTGATAATTGGCATGTTGTGCCAGGCTGCGCGCAACGTCGGTATCATAACGATTCTCGTTCAACTCTTTTTCTGCCTGGTTGACGAGCTGCTGCGCCTGTTGTAAGGTTTTAGGGGCATAGTCTTTCACATCAAACTTATCTGCCTGGCCCAACAATTCCCGTGTTGAATCAAGGTAATTCGCCTTAATGGCGTCAAGCTCGGCCTGGCGGTATAGTTTCTCTGCCTCATCAGCTTTTTCCCGTGCGTCATTAACATCACCATCTTCAAGTTCGCGGGCCGCTTCGCTGAATTTTTTTTCAGCTTCCGTCCAGAGCTTCTCTGAAAACCTGTCTGCCATAGTAAATTGCGCATCCAAACGCGCTTTCATTGAATTTGGGAATGTAACGTCGGCCAGTTTCGTGGCATCAGTAGCTGTCTGGAATAAAACGCACGATTCACTAAGCTTTGACTGAATATCTTCCAGCTTTTTGCCCTTTTGAAGATCTGATTCAGCCTCTTTATAGAGTTTCATCGCTTCACCATAATTCTTGGGCGCCAGAATATCTGCATGGGCATTTTCCGCAGCACTACGTGCCTTGTTAGCGTCCATGAACAGCGTTGTTTTTACATCGTTAACAGTAGTGTTTTCGATTAGTTTTTGCCCCGTTGCATGTGCCACAAATATAGTGGTAATGCACGCTATGACGATGATAAGGGCAACGTTTAAGAATCTTTTTGTCTGAAACATAACTTATCTCCTTGAATGTTGTTAAGTGAATAACGATTTTTATTGCCGCCAATTCCGGAAATTCCGGTTTATTGGACATCAAACCAAATTGGTCTGGCGGTCCATATGATGATTTTCCATTTTCGGTTTTTACCTCCTTTCCCATCGCTTCAGGTTGTCAGGCGCCGCAAGCCGAACTACGACTGCTTGCGCCTGATTATGATTAATACAACTCCACCAGCAAGCGACAATCCGCCCACGATGGTTGAAAGCGGGATGGTCTCCCAGGTGTCGGCGCTGGCTTCAAAAGAACCAATACCGATAATCTGCTCACACGAAATGTACGGAGATACCTTAATTGACTAAGGCGCCGATGCCAATTGCTATCAGCGAATATAAAACGTTATGCCTGCGCCCACATAGTTCGACGAGTCGTCGTTAATCGCGATACCGTACTCGGCTTCCAGGTCTAATGCGTCGGACACGCAGTACTCGATTCCGGGCACGAGGTGCAATCTGGTGAACGAATCATCGACTCCCGCAGGAACATCCTGGATCGTCTCGAACGCGGCATCCAGAGCCCCGCACAACTCCAAATTCTTGGATATGTGCCCGCTCAATATCGGCGTGACCTCGAATCCCATGGTGTCGTAATTATTATCCTTCCCAAACATCTTGTGGAAGCCTCCTGTCAACGACAAATCAATACTGGAATTCGTTTTCGTATTCCTTAGAATCCAGTACTCGCCATCCGCGCCGACGAAGGTGCCAATATCAAACACGCCCACCTTGGCTTCGACGTCAAAGTGTTCGGTAAATCCATACCCGACGCGAGCCGCGAATCCGGTCTCGTTATCAGCTCCGTCCTTGCCGAGTATCATAATCGGGGCAACTTCAAGCTTGTAAGTTCCGCGGTCCATAGTCTCGGCGGACTGCAGGACACCAAAGTACTGAGCTGATGCTGGTAACGCGAAGCACAGGCCGAAAGCTGCAACAAAAACGAATCGAGCGATTCGAGAAATTTTCATATTATATCCTCCTGAAATGAATGAATAAAACTTGTTTGTTATATTAGTGAGAGGATTATCCTCACCATGTGCAATAATAAACCCTGTTCCACACCACATCCAAAATCAACTTATTCCAACTCCAAATTTCACGTGTAGCATTGCAGTCGATAAACGACGCCGGAAGACTACGATTTTTTGCGCCCAATAATGACCATTACAATTCCACCATCAAGCGACAATTCATCCACGATGGGTGATAGCGGGATGCTCTTCCGGGTGTCAGCGCTGGCTTCGAAAGTACCAATACCAATAATCTGCTCGCGCGATATGTAGGTGATGCCCTTGTAGATCAGAGCAACAATGCCGAACACGCTAACGATGAATCCGGTGAGCATAATCGCTGTCATAGATATTTATCTCCTTTCTTAAACAATCAATAAATGAACTGGTTACGACTTTAGTTTACGTCTCTGATAGACTCTGACTAACAGCACAATGATCGCGATAACCAGCAGAATATGAATGAATCCTCCCACTGTGTAGCCACTGAACAATGCCACAAGCCACACGGCGCAAAGAATTACAAAGATTGTCCAAAGCATGTTTTACTCCTTTCCGGTGACAGAATCACCCAATGTTAAATGATATTTGAAAATACTTGATATCAGCGGCGTGCATGAGAGTTAATCAAACCGGCTAAGGCAACGAATAAACCCGCCCCGATGATTGACCAGACAATGGGAAAATTATCTGTGCCGATATGCAGCACATAAAGCTCCGGCAATCCCAGTTTGCCAACAATCCACACGCCGAAAAACGCGCCAACGAAACCAATCCCAATTGAGATTAGAAAACCACTGCACGATCTGCCGATGATGATCTGGACGACGGCACCGCATATACCGGCGACGAGCAACAAGGTTAAAAAGTTGGCCATCGTCATAAATTCCTCTTGTTTAGTAATAAAAAACGTTATCAATTCAAAACGACCGAAATCCTAATGCTAATAAAAAACAATAGTTACGCGGTTAGGAAGAAGCTCAGGCAAAACATACCAGTCATCAGCCTACTTGAAACGTTCCATAGCCTGCGCAAAGGATTTACCCAAATCATCAAAAGCCGTTTCCACATCAGACTTCATTTCTTTCCAGTTTTGTGCGCTGGCATTTTTCACATTCTTCAACTTGTCCTGTGCTACGTTGAGGTTCTTTTCAAGCTCGTCCACCTGAGCTTGCAATTCTACTTTGGTTTTACCGGTGGCGGTCCCGGCCTTGCTTTTCATTTCGCCCAGTTCACGATTGAGAGTTACCACCTTCTTATCCATTTCCTTTTCGAAATCCTGTTTTTCTGTCTGCAAGTCGGTATAGGCTTCATTCACCGCTTTTTTATTCTTTTCGGAAGCCTGTTTGTTACAGGCGATGATGAGAAATGAGATTAACGTGAAACTGACAACTAACACGATAAACCTACCAGGTACTTTCATAAGACATTCTCCCTTTAAAGTTAAGTAAAGCATACGTTAATGTGAATAAGTTTCGCCGGGTTTGCCCAGGGGCGTTCCCTATAATGATTGCTTTGGCATGCTAGTGTTCCCACACATGCTCTCGTTCTATTTTACGGCAACTTCAAAAAGAACGCGCATGTTAGCCATCGCTTCCTTTGAGTTAACATCGCCGGGAGTCACTTCAAACACTGCCGGCCGTGTTCTGCCATATCCTATCGTGGTGATTCTTTCTGGTGCAATCCCTTTTTCAATCAGATAATCCCTGACCGCATTGGCTCGTTGTTCGCTGACTTTTTGATTGATAGCTTCCGTGCCTTGAGCAGAAGTATATCCTGCCATACGGACATTTATCTTGGGATTTTCTTTCAGGACGTGCACATCCGAATCCAGCAATGTTTTCGCTTCCGGGGAAAGGGTCGATTGATCGTAATCGAAATGTGCATCCCCAAAAACGACTACCTTCTCATCTTCCTTCGGGTCCAGCACAAGCATCATAACCTTCAGATCAGACAGACTTTTTTGTGACAGTTCGACGGTAGAGCTTCTCCTAAACAGCATAGTGACAAGGATCACCACGATGACGAGTAATATTCCCACTATAGTAATAAGAAACTTTTTCATCTGGCTAATCCGCTTTGCTCTGGACCGTTTTGCCGATTGTCTTTTCGCATCATGTTTTCCAGTTTGCTTTTCTGCTTCAAGCCAATCGACAAAATCATTGCCGTCCTTAAAACCATGTTTCTCGTAGAGCTCATATGCCTTGTTCTTTATTTCTTTATTTTCTGAATTTAAATCATTTTGTAACATGTTGTCACCCTCATTAAAATTTAAAATTGCTTCAGTCTTTCAAATAATTATTTTTCATTACTATTTTTGTATGCCTGGTGGTACATTGTCTTTTTTCCAGCTTCGGAAAGATGACAGGTGAATAATAATTTCGCAAGCAGCCTGTTCACTTTTTCCCTTGCTTTTTACAGGCTTTTGCTGCAGCCTCCAATTAAGAACACTTTATTTTGTTCCGCTGTGTTGTTGATAGATTGATTTACAGAATAGCAAACAAACCGGTTTGTAATTTTTTCAAGCTTTAGTCCATTTCATTAAGAGTTTGAGCATATCGCTTATTGCACCAGCATCCAGCATTCCCAGCCGGAATGGTATTGTTTGTGTTTCAATCGTCCAAACCGCGGTGGGCGGTACAAAACATCTACTCCATCTTCCATTCCCGGCAGCACGTATGCAGAGTCGTCGGCGCAATCGCAGTGCTTCACAGATTCCGGGTTCAGCCCTTTTAACGTCGTCAAGGTTCGATCGTAGACAAAGTCGATAGAATCCAGGTATGCTTGTACACGATTCACATCGTACACAGCAACACTCACCGCTGTCTGAACATCTTCTGTCAGTCGGTCGAAGGACTGGCGAGCAATTTTTTTTGCAAACGTAGCCACATCTCCATCACGCAAGCCAACATCCAACCGCTCAAAGGGATGGAGACTAAAGTATGAAAGGTGAAGATTATCGGGAGAAGCGACGATGGTTTTCGCATACGGTGCAAGCGCGGCAATCGTATTCGGGACACCCCCGAAACACGTCGAGAGCACGATCAGATCGAATCTCGATGATTCACGTGTGATGCGTTTCAATCCGGCGGCAAGATCATTTACAGTGAAAGTCCAATGACCGTACGATGCATCATAACCCACACCGTCGAATCCAGGGATTTCGTGACCGAAGTAAAAGAACAATCTTGCTAACTGAGGGTGCTCATCTGCGTGGTAACGGTGATAAAGTTCAGCTTCCGGATAAAAGCGCGCTTGTCCCTGATCGCGCCAATATGACTTTTTAGCGAGCAACTGTCCGTTCCGGTAGTAATACATTTGTCCATCCGGGTGTGGAAAGAACAGCAAGACATGATTCCTGGGTCGTTGGTGAAAAATGAACACTTCAGCTTGCGGATTTCGCTCTGCAACCAGTGTTGCTCCGATGAGAGCCTCCTCATCGGCCCGGTGCGCATTACCGCGTGAATCGTGATAAAGGTAATCACTATCGCCATGGATGACAAATATTATCGAGTAGCGCGGTGGGAGCGTACTCCTGTCCATAAGCGTTTCACGCTGAATAAGATGAGTGGAGCTGCACGAAAACAGTAATAACGCAAGTACCATGCAGCCAACGCTTTTAAAAAAAATTGAGTATGTGTAAATGGCGCTCGTGAAAACTCGGTTGAGCGTGTTTTGTATGCCGAAACCCATGAATGTTCTTTTCATACAAAATCCTATAGAATTAGTATCAAAATGATTACGATCAAGAGCAATGTGATGAGGCTGAAGGTTACCTTTCTAGCGGCTTGCTCCATATCCTGCACAATGTAATCTGCGAAGGCATTGAGTTGCGCATCGGCTACGCGTTCATGACCATTATTTCCCATCAGCTCATCTTGTTTCTCCTGAAGCGCGGCCTTGAAGTTATCAATACCGGCGCGATCGTCTTGAGAAATCATTCCTGACTTTTCAATCCTGGCCAATGCTTTGGACATGGTCTGTAATGACTTGTTTAGTATTTCACGCTTCTGCGCTGGATCGTCCGTTGCCTTCACTTTGCATGCAGTGTTGTTAAAGTACTTTTGAATCGTATTTTTCTCAACCGCATGTGCTGCTTGAACCAAAACAAACATCATGATGATGACTCCGAACACTATTCGTGCTTTCATGGTTATTTCCTCCTATAACTTAAAATGAAATTGATTGTTTACTTCCATCGTAATGCCTGATCTGAGCCGCGACGCCGCGATAGCTGCGACTCCGGCGCAGCGCTTTGTTGAACGGCGCTGCGGACGGGTTAGCTTTTTACCTTCTCTATCATATGGTTGATGACAAGGCTGTGCTCCTTTTGAGGGCTGAACATTATGATCTCCGCGTCTGCGTTGACCTTTACATTGTGCCCGGGTGGCCAGTAAAAGAGATCATTCGCCTTGACTGTTTCCTCTGAGCCGTTCGCGTCAATTGTTGTGAGTTGTCCGCTCAGGACAAAGCCCCAGTGTGGGCACTGGCACAAATCGCCATCCAGTCCCTGGAACAACGGAGTGGTATCAACACCTTCCGAAAGACTAAAGTACTCGCCACTAATCTTGCCTAATCCAGTGGCATTACCGAACTCCGTTTGCTGACGAATCACGGCGCCTGGGATATCCATCTTAACGTCTATGTCTTTTTTGTTTATCCGCATGATGGTTTCTCCTTTATATTTATGAATGCTTCAATTTTAACGGTCTGTTTTTTCAACTACTGTTGTGCGTCAGCACTGGCACTAAATGCCTTTGCCTTTAACTTTTCTACTTCTACTTTCCACTTGTTCAACTGAGCCAGCTTCTTCTGTTGATAAAGTTTGTTCCCGTCATTGCTTTCTATTATTTGCTGTTATGGTTTTTACCACGTTTCATCAGAACCGCAGCAGTAATTCCCACTATAAATCCTGCCGCGGCGGTTAAAAACAGCAGAATGATTCCTGGCACTTCCCCGTCCAGCCAGAGAAAACGAACTTGCCAGGGCGCTTGATTCTGGAGCACAACTGCCGCCAAAGCAACAGCCAACGCCAGAAGCAACACCAGCTTGATTGATTTCACATCTCCTCCTTTCTGTTCGAACTTTGGTCGAGTGTCCATGCTGCGTAACACTAAATTGGTGTCATTTAACTGATTGTTAGCCACCAATGTGGATGTTTGATAAAGAATGGAACAATCCAAAAATATTCAACAACCACAAAACCACCGCAATAACGACAACACCATTCAAGATTGATTTAATTTTATGATCCATCGGTATATAACGGTTAACCAGCCATAAGAGAACACCGACTACGATCAGAACCAGTATGACATTAATTAAAGGCATTTTGGCCTCCTTGTTTTTAGTGATTATTATAAAGTTAGTATTTTTCCACGATTCGCATCGTTTAACAAATTTAGCTCTGACTCAAATTAATTAAGATTACCGTTCTCGGCAGCTTTCTTCAATTTGTCATTCGCGAAAATAGCAACCTCCACACGCCGGTTTTGTCCACGGCCATAGTCTGAATCGTTTGAGGCGATCGGATTCAACTCGCCGAGTCCTACCGTGGAAATTCTTGAGCCGGCAACACCCAGACTCTTTTGATAATCGGCAACAGCTTGAGCGCGACGTTCCGACAACTTTTGATTGTATTCGTCACTGCCTGTATTGTCGGTGTCCCCTTCAATGAGAATGTTTGTGTCCGGATATTTCTGAAGGACCCTGGCCAGACTCTCGATATTTGTCTTTGCCACAGCTTGCAAATCCGATGAATTTGTTTCAAAAAGAATTCCGGAGTCGAACGTGATTTTAATTCCCTCGCCGATGCGTTCGATTTTTGCATTCTTGACGTCTTGTCGCATCTCTTCGGCTTGCCTGTCCATATGACGACCAATGAGTCCTCCAGCCGTTCCGCCGACTGCCGCCCCGATAATGGCGCCAACAGCAGAGTTTCCAAATTGATTTCCGATAACGCCGCCAGCAACTCCGCCGACTCCTGCGCCAATCCCGGTTCCTTTCATCGTGTTACTGAGTCCACACCCCATCAGGAGAAGGGCGATTGAAATACCGATCGCCACTACGATGTCAATGTTCATTTTTGGTTTCATACTTTACCTCTTTTCAAAATGAAAATTAAATATTGATTAGGAGTGTGAATTATATAACTTGAACAACTCCAACTTTACAACCGTTAATTTAGCGAACATTATTAACTACGCTTGACCAAGTTAATTAATTCACGTCTTTTAGAATGAGTGAGCAAGCCTTCGGTAGCATCATCAATTGACCGAAAGCTCCCTCAAACTACTACAGCCCCGCTGGTTATCTTTTATTTGATAACCGGTATTCTGTTTCATTGATTGTTTAATTCTTCATCATTCAGCCTATTGCTGAACATAAAATTCAATACGCCGATTCTCTGCCCGACCCTCTTTCGTGTCATTACTGGCCACGGGTTCCTTTTCACCTTTACCGACGGTTTTCAGGCGATTCCCTGCGATGCCTTTTTGCACCAGCCAATTTCTTACTGCTTGTGCCCGGCGCAACGAGAGGTCTTGATTATATGCATCGCTGCCCATACTATCCGTGTGGCCGGAAATTTCCACCTGCACATCGGAATTGGCAACGAGAGCTTTATAGGCTTCTTCTAAAATATACCTGGAGTCTGCTGTTAAAGTGGCTCTGTTGGTTTCGAAATTAACCCCTCGAAGGATTACTTTTTTTCCTTTCTCGAGAATAATCGTTGTCGTTGGCTTGGCAATATCGTCCTTCGAATCCAACGGGTTGGTTTTGTTCTTCACTTCAGCGCCATCATTTGCGCTACCACCATCCGTATCAATTTTCACCGGATCGGTTTTATATTTATTCACTTCGTCGCCATCACTCAAGCCATCACCATCGGTATCTGCTTTGGCAGGATCGGTTTTGTACTGATTCGCTTCAGCGCCATCCTTCAAGCCATCGCCATCGGTATCCGCCTTGAGTGGATCTGCCTTGTACTGATTCACTTCAGCGCCATCGTTCAAGCCGTCGGCATCGCTATCCGCCTTGAGTGGATTGGTTTTGTACTGATTCACTTCAGCGCCATCGTTCAAGCCATCGCTATCGCTATCCGCCTTGAGTGGATCAGCCTTGTACTGATTCACTTCAACGCCATCGTTCAGCCCGTCGCCATCACTATCTGTCTTAAGTGGATATGTTTTATGTTGATTTACTTCGTCGCCATCGTTCAAGCCGTCGGCATCGCTATCCGTTTTAAGTGGATCTGTTTTGTACTGATTCACCTCTGCGCCATCGTTCAAGCCGTCGCTATCAGTGTCAACCTTCTTTGGATCCGTGCCTAACTCTTTTTCAATTTGATTGCTCAATCCGTCTTTATCTGAATCGGTAGTTGCGTCTGATCCGCGTGTAAACATTAGTCCGATATTAAAACCAAAGTATCCATCATGTTTTTTATTGGTAAGACTGTTGAGGTCGGAATCCGAACGTTGACGTCCGTCGAGTTTGTCTGATAAGGCTAAATTATATCCACCACTTACTTCCAATAACATTTGGCTGCCGAGCCTGGTCTGGATACCGACGCCCATTGGGATCATCGGCAAGAAATCCGAGCCACTTGCACTGATGTCCTTAGATACGCCAATACCACCATACAAAAATGGATTTAATTTCTCCAACGAAAATGGGATGAAAAGAAATCTGTTATCGACCATGATGGTTTTTGTGTTATACACGCCAGGAGCGTTGAGTTCGGTGTATCCCACACTCAATTGACCCAGCAAAACCGGAGAAATGAGTTTATATTGAAAATAGCCACGTCCCTGCATCACCCATTTATCAGCACTGCTATTATCTCCCTCGGCGCCGCCCACAGCAATACCGAGACCCACTCCGGGATTGTCGAATTGTGCATATATCTGGTTAAATGCAAAAAGCATTACAACCAACATCAAAAATGCTATTGTTTTTCTCATACAAAAACTCCTTTTATGGTTTGTAAATGTTCATAAATTTCTCTTGCCATAGTTTGAAATTTCTTAGCTGCGATTGGCGGCGGAAAAATTATCCTCGATTACGTTTTGTTTAATTACTGGTATTCTTCATGTTGAAATAGTGCCAATACTGCTGAACCCGACGTTATCAGTGCAAAGTGCTATCCGAAAACTGTGCAGATAGTTTTGGATAGATATTAAATTATGATCGGGATCTTCGTCCTCGAATGATGTTAAGCAGGATGACTACAATAGCGACTACCAGTAAAATGTGGATGAAACCGCCCATAGTGGTGGAAGATACTAATCCCAACACCCACAGGATGATCAGAACAACTGCAATAGTCCATAACATAATATTTTTCCTTTCTCTTTATGATTTTGTGTTTAATGTACACAGTTATGTCGCATAACCGTGGATCGGATGCGGTTATTTGCCATCGCTTGCATCCGTCCTGGTGGATAGGCGATAATCGCTTGTTTGATATTCATCCAGGAGAATCCAGCGCATGGCTTTTTCATAATCTGTGAAGGCATTAACTGAAAAACCACGATTGTGTGAGCACGTCTCAAAGAACTTGGCGCAATCAAAATTGATTCCCGGCAGAACGAGAAGAGCCACCTTGCCGCGAAACGTATCACCATGCTGGCAAAGCTCCGCGGCAAGTTGATACACATCGAGTATTGACAATTGGCCTTGTGTATCACGGAAATCAACAAGCAGCTCGTAATCTACCGCATGTGGTTCAGCTTTTGCTATATCTACAAGTAGTTGTCTGCTTGTCGTGATGTTAATGATTCCCTCCGGGGTAATTTCTATAAAATCTTTTGCTGTGATGATTTTGATCTTTGTTGCCATATGATGTTTCCTCCCTGTATATTCTCTCCACTCCAACACATGATATATGGCCCTCATTTTGAAAAAATACATTGAATCGCCGGCATAGAGTCACTACTTTCGGTGCTACAGTGAATTCTGTGAATTACAGTCCATCCATCGGCAGCTCAGTGACGCTTGACCATCCGGAGTAAATACAACAGAATAAGTGCGCCGACAACCGCCGCGATCAGCAAACCAAGCAGACCCGCACTCGAGATATTGAGTAGACCAAACAGCCAGACTCCGATGAAGGAGCCTATCACCCCAATGATCAAATCTCCCAGTAGACCAAATCCCTTGCCCTTCCAGATTTTACCTGCAATAAATCCAGCCAGTATACCAACTACAAGAAATACCAGCAAGTGTTCAGTACTCATAGTGAGTTCTCCTTTAATTTAAGTGTGAATGTTAAATACGTGATCACTTATATAACATGATCTATATTTTTCCCTTCGGCTTTTTACAGAAGGGCAGCATCGATGATGATCCACCGCGCATCAAGGGAGTTGTCTTGACCGGTTTTTGTTGGGGCACAGCTTTGCTTATTGTAACTCCTATATATAAGTGATAACAGTAACGCCAGCGCTCACTTCATGTAAACCATCTTGTTAACGGAAACGAAGGATCCGGCATTCAGACGGTAGATGTACACTCCACTTGGAAAATTTTCTGCATTCCATGCAATTTTATAGTTACCTGCAGCCTGCAATTCATTGACTAAAATGTTTACTTCCCTTCCAACCATATCAAAAATGCATAACCTCACATTACTGCGTATTGGCAATTGGTAGTTAATAATTGTGACGGGATTAAACGGATTCGGATGGTTTTGTGAAAGTACAAAATCTTTGGGTGTTAATCCGTTCTCGACGGCGGTCAGTGCTTCCGGTATTGTGACGTTGTTGGCATCTAATGTAACCGCAGTCTGTGCCAGCGCTTTGCCGCTCAATATCGTCCTGGTGCTCATCACAATTGTAGTTTGACATAAGATGATTCCCTTCATGGCGGCCGTAGTACCTAGCGTAACCTGACCGGCGACCTGCCAGAAGATATTGGAAGCCTGGGCGCCGCCGTTTAGCGTAACATTGGCGCTATTGCCCAATTCCTGATTCTGCGCTATCTGAAAGATCCACACGTTATTTGCCACGCCCGAGATAGTGACACCAACGGCAGGCGTAATCAAAATAGCCATCAGTCCAACAACACATAGCAGGACGCTGATAAGTCGCGTACACCGGGCAAAAATAAATGCCAGATTTATTGTATAAGTCTTCATCATTCTCTCAATTAATTAATGAATTTTAGGTTACCTAATAATTCTAAATACTATTCTTCTGTTCATTGCTCGGCCTTCTTCTGTCGAGTTATCTTCAACCGGATTGTTTTCTCCGTAACCGACAGTTGTAAGTCTGCTTGCAGCGACCCTTTTATAAACAAGATAAGCTTTAACTGTTTCGGCTCTATCTACTGAAAGTTCTTGATTGTATGCATCGGTGCCGATATAATCTGTGTATCCTTTAATCTCAACTTTCACATCGGGCTTCATGTTTAATAAATTTGCAGTTTTATCAAGCACAGGGTATGACACCGGTAGAAGGTCCGATTTATCGAACGCGAAATTTACACCAACCAGAACCAGGCGATCATTTGAAATTGCCCTGATATATCTATCAACAACAACTTCTTTTGTAACTTCCTTAGGGATATGTTTCACGATCAAATTTTCAATTCTATTATAGTCAGTCAGGTCATTCATTTTTTGCGTCATTTTCTGACATGGTGCACCTTGACCAAAAAAGAAATTGATGCTGGCACTAAGAACTATATACGAATCATGTCCATTCAATTCCGCCGGGATAATTATGCCTTCAAGTTCTGAATTGTCTGTAATATGATAGCCAAACTCAGTCGCTATACTCCAGGCAGAATTCATCTTGAATTCAGCGCCACCGCCAAGATTGAATTGATATCCAAAATCGTTTTTATCCGGATATCCTGCTTGTCCCATAGTTATGTTTTTGTAATTGCCGCCAACTCCTGCAAACAAATAGGGTGAAACCGGTACACAAGGAAGAATATAATAAAGCAAATCAAAATCGCTTGTTATAAGGTCTGTCATTTCCTTAATCAGGTTAACAGAGGTATCGCTCCATTCTCCTTCGAGGTGAGAATAGCCGCCTTTCCATCTTAATCCCACATGCTCAGAAAAATTTCGTCGGATTGAAAGAGATGCGCCGTAATCAGAATTTAAAGAGGTTATATTGACCGAGCTAAATCTGGGAAAACATGGACCAAACCCAATTGCCCAGCTATCAGTTACTGTTTGTGCATGTAAAACACCAGTGACCATAGTTGATGTCAATGCAAGCATTATTAGTAAAATTTTCATGCTATGTCCCTTTTATATTCTAGTGAATACATTTAAATTTATTTCCGGTCTATTCTCCAAACAGTATAGCCCTGTTTTGACCTGACTCTGACCTAAAGCAACTGCTGTGAAATTTGCTACTAATGTCCTGTTTCCGGTTATTGTAAATGTATAACTTGCATCGATAGATACGATAGTACCGTTCTCGGACCAGTTCGTAAAAGTATAGCCGGAGTTCGCCGTTGCTGTTACTGTTACTGAATCACCTGAATTAAATGTCCCGCCGCCACTTGTTATTCCGCCTGTCGATAGATTTGTTGATAACGTTACGGTATATTGTACGGCAGTAAAATTAGCTACCAATGTTCTGTTTCCGGTTATTGTAAATGTATAACTTGCATCGGTGGATAAGGCACTTCCATTCTCTGTCCATTTCGTAAAAGTATAGCCGGCATTCGCTGTCGCGGTTATTGTTATTGAAGAACCTGAATTAAAAGTACCGCCGCCATTTGTCGTTCCGCCTGCCGATGGATTTAAGGATAACGTTACGGTACACGGATTCTGGACAGCAGTAAAGTTTGCTACTATTGTTCTATTACCGGTTATTATAAATGTATAGCTTGCATTGGTAGAAACGTCTGTTCCGTTCTCCGTCCAGTTCGTAAAAGTATAGCCAGCGTTTGGTGTCGCGGTTACTGTTACTGAAGCGCCAGAACTAAACGTACCGCCGCCACTTATTATTCCGCCAACCGATAGATTTGTTGACAATGTTACCGTATATTGTGTAGCAGTAAAATTAGCGACCAATGTTCTATTGCCGGTGAGTGTAAATGTATGACTTGCATCGGCAGATACAGCAGTTCCATTCTCCGTCCAGTTCTTAAAAGTATATGGCGTTCGCTATTGCGGTTACTGTTACTGAAGCGCCTGAACTAAACGTACCGCCGCCACTTGTCGTTCCGCCTGCCGATGGATTTGAGGATAACGTTACTGTATATTGTATCGCAGTGAAATTTGCGACCAATGTTCTGTTGCCGATGAGTGTAAATGTATAACTTGTATCAGTGGATACGGCAGTTCCACTCTCTGTCCAGTTCGTAAAAGTATAGCCAACATTCGCTGTCGCGGTTACTGTTACGGAAGAATCCGAATTAAAGGCGCCGCCGCCACTTGTCGTTCCGCCTGCCGGTGGATTTGAGGACAACGTTACTGTATACTGTATGGTCGTAAAATTAGCGACCAATGTTCTATTGCCGGTGAGTGTAAATGTATGATTTGCATCAGTGGATACGGCAGTTCCGTTCTCTGTCCAGTTCGTAAATGTATAGCCAGCGTTCGCTGTCGCGGTTACTGTTACGGAAGAATCCGAATTAAAGGCGCCGCCGCCGCTTGTCGTTCCACCTGCCGTTGGATTTGAGGACAACGTCACTGTATATGGAATTGGTGTATACGGAATCTGTACAAAAGTAAAATTTGCAACCAATGTTCTGTTTTCGAATATTGTAAATGCATAACTTGTATCAGTGGATACAGCAGCTCCGTTCTCTGTCCAGTTCGCAAAAGCATAGCCAGCGTTTGCTGTCGCGGTTACTGTTACTGAATCGCCTGAATTAAAAGCGCCACCTCCAGCTATCGTTCCGCCTTCCGATGGATTTGAGGACAACGTTACTGTATATGTGACATCCGTTGTGAAGCTCCATATATAATCATCTGTCAGAGTATTGCCTTCCAGGTCTTTAGCTCCGGTTGTAATGGTGACCGTATACGTAGTATCTGGTGTGAGATTGTTTGACGGTGCAAAAGTGGCAGTTGTGTCGGTGTAGGACACAAAGCCTGGAATTGGAATTGTACCTAAGTTTAAGGTAAATGTCGATGCTGTTATTGTTGAAGCATCCATAGCCACACTGAAGGTTGCAGTAATTTTCTGGTTCAAAGCTACGCCTGTTGCAGCATTAATAGGATTTGTTGAACTTACTGTCGGTGTAATGATGACCGGGAGAGATGATATTCCAACTCTATCTTCGCAGCCAGCCATAATTATGACCAGTAGCAGTGGTATCAACCACATTTTTAAATAGCCTGTCATTAACAGTCTCCTATTGTTCATTTACTAAATATCTCCCTTAGTGCCTATCCGGAAACCCTGCCATTAATTAAAGTCTTACTTTGAGCAGCGCCCGAATTATACACGCGACGGCTTTCGAACAGGTACATATATGAATGTCATTCATTGGGACTTTTGTGTGCGAATACTGTGACCAGTATGACTACGACAGCGATTACCAGCGAACCATGTTGTCCGAGCTTGCCGTCTCTCGCACCGGCGTGACACCGTTGTTCGCATAGTCCAGTTTTCCATATTTTTATAAGGTAACTATACTGGGCGGCACGAACGGTGTCGAAGCCCCCGTTAAGCCCTGCTGTTCTGTCCCGATGCATCGGGGCAAACTCAGCCGTTGCCTGAGTTTGTGTTAATACCTGCGTAGCAGCAAAAATATTTTTATCACAAATTTTCTTCTGTCATCTTCCACGGATGAATGACCACTTCAACCCGACGATTTGCAGCGCGGCCTGACTCGGTCTCGTTACTGGCAATTGGCCTGGTTTCGCCATAACCGATCGCTTCAATCTGATAAACGTTAAAATCGGTGTTGTCCAAAATATATTGCTTTACCGCTTCGGCGCGTTTCTGTGACAATTGCCAATTCTGCTCATCACTGCCATACGAATCCGTATGTCCCGAAACGATGACCGTTCCATCAGGGAAAGAGTTAATAGCATTGCGCAATTTGGTCAATATTCTGTAGGATTGTTGATGGATAGTTGCCTCCGCGCTGGTGAAATTGAGTCCGACCAGGCGGATAAGGATGGTGCCGCCATCCCACAGCACACTGGCATCTTCACGCTGGAATGATTGTTCGACGTTGGTAAATAGCTCACGGGTCTTCGCCTGCTTCGTAATTTGCCTGGCCAAGGCGGAGTTTTCCCGTGCTTTTCCACCAAGTTTTTGTTCCAGTTCGGCATTCCGCTTGCGCAGCAGCTTGAGTTCCAAAGCAGTCCAATCCAAATCCTGTTTTAATCCATAAACACTGTCCTGGTAAGTGTCAATGTAAGCGATGATTTCGTCGGTCGTTTTCCCAAAACCAGTGTTGAACAAAGCAGTCTGGTCCGTTTTCTCGGCAATTCGCTTCAGTGGTCTTTCCGACCCCAGGATCAGCTCTTCCCAGCTCTGATTCGTGTCTTTCATCTTACGGATAACATTTGCCAGATAGATGGCGTGACTGGCCTGGTAATTGGCTTGCATGGCCAGGCTGCGCGCCACGTCGGTGTCGTAACGATTCTTATTCAATTCCAATTCAGCCTGCTCAACGAGCTGTTGTGCAAGTTTCAAAGTTTCAGGCGCGTCGTTTTTGACGCCAAGCTGTTCAGCCTGATTTAACAACTCCCGGGTTTCATCAAGGTAGTTAGCTTTGATAGCATCAAGCTCGGCCTGGCGATATAGTTTCTCCGCCTGATCGGCTTTCTTCCTGGCGTCGCTGACATCCCCATCTTCGAGTTCCACAGCAGCTTCATTGAATTTTTTCTCTGCTTCAGTCCAGAGCCTCGCTGAAAATCTGGCTGACTCGGTGTATTGTGCATCCAACCGCGCCTTCATGGAATTTGGAAAAGCAACATCTGCCAGCTTTGTGGCGTCAATTGCCTTTTGGAAATAGCTGTTAGATGTGCGAAGCTTTTTTTGAATGTCTTCCAGATTTTTTCCATCCTGAAAGTCAGCCTTCGCCTCATTATAAAGTGTCATCGCTTCGCCGAAATTCCTGGGCGCCAGAATATCGGCATGTGCTTTTTTCGCTGCATTGCGCGCCTGGTTGGTATCCATAAAAAGCCAGGTTTTAACATCGTTCGATGTGGCGTTATCGACTCGTGTTTGCCCGATTGCATTCACCACAAATAATGTAGTGATACCCACGATGATAATAAGGGATAGTGTAATACATCTTTTTATCTGAAACATGACTATCTCCTTTAATGTTATTTTATGTATGATAATGTGTGCCGCCAGAATATTAATTTCAGATTCATTTAATAGTTAACCAGTTCGTTCCGGTGGTGCGGGTTTTTTTCCGCGACGATAGAACCGAATCGATAGCCGATCTATGGCCTGTTCTCTTTATTGACCAAAGCCGTTTTTTCGGCTTTTGCTTTGGCGGGACTGTTCGAATCATCATCAGTTTTGATCTCTGAAACAGCATCTTGCTTGATTGTCTCAATTTCAAGGTCTTTATCTTCGATGGATTGCTTGAACTGGTTGACCTTGGCGATCTGCTTTTTCACTTTCTTGCTTTTGGAGATATCTCCTTTTGTCCCGTCGGATACCTGGTTGTAAACTTCTTCACCCAGGTCCTGGTACGCACTGTCCATGGATTTTCTGATATTCATCTTGCTGATATTTGCTATCCCAATCCGCGCGTATTTTTTGCTAGCGGCCGCTGCACTGGATAACTCGCCCTTTACGGTCCGCTTAATATTCTCCCAATTAGATGGCATAATGTTTACTCCTCTCTAAAAAAATGATTCTCGTACGGATGAATATGGACCGGGAAAAACACTGCTTTTCCCAGCCCACGTTCAACTGATATTTGGAAGGTCTGTCTTTTTACTCTACTTTAACCTCGATGGCTTTCAGTTTTACATCCTTTGTCTTGGGAATCTGGAGATTCAGCATGCCATCCTTGAAAGAGGCTTTCACTTTTGTTTCATCAACATTGTCAGGCAACGTAAAGCTCCGTGCGAAAACTCCGTAGTATCGCTCGACGCGATGGAATTTTTTCCCTTTTTCTTCAGTTTCCTGTTTTCTCTCTCCCCGGATTGTCAGGACGCCATTATCGACAGTAACTTTAACACCCTCCTTATTGACTTCGGGAATCTCTGCCTTAATTTCGAATGCGTTGTCGGACTCAGCAATATCGACCCGCGGAGCCCAGTCGCCTGTCGCGATTATATCCTGGCTTCCGGCCCGATGCAGGCCCACTGCCTTTGTGTAACGTTCGAACATGTCATCAATCTCTCGCGATGGATCCCATCTTATTAGCGCCATAATACGTCTCCTTAGGTGCGGAATTTAGGTTAATCCTGATGGACAATCCCGCATTCGGACCACCAGAATGTTAGTTGCTCGCTTTTTGGTGTTAACTATTTTTTAAACATTGGAAAACAACGCTAAGCAAACATGTTATGCCCACTCAGCGCTGTGATTGCTTATAGACCAAACAAGAAGCCAACAGTAAGAACATAGAAATTACTTTCCAGGTTGCCACTGCCCGGGATTTCTCCAAAATCATAATTCAGGAAGACATAACGAATATCAGCCGTGAATTTTGATGTTACGCCAACCGGCAGTTCCAGGCCGCCGCCAAAATGCCAGCCAAATTCCTGTGTCGTCTCGTCTTCAAGAGACGCGACCATATCCTGGTCATAATCAACAGTCGTGTTATACCAACCGGCGCCAACGGCGCCATAAGCAACGGGAACCGGATAAAACAAACCGGTTACCATTACTGGCCAGCTCCGGACTGTCAATGCGTCATTTGCATAATTTTCCTGACGATAGTTAATAGATGCTTCAACACCAAACGCCGGCATCAATTTCATCCGCCAGGCCACTCCACCCATAAAATTGCCATCGTCGGCGTCCTTCGTTTTATAGTAGCCAACCTGCGGGCCCACACTTATACTCTGTGCATCTACCGGGGCAACCATCAATATGGTCAGTCCCATTATTATCAGTGTTTTCTTCCACATAAAATTAACTCCTTAAATAAATTATTAGTGTGTACTCAGGTAGTTCGCTGCCTGTCCCGGTTGCGGGATGAAGGCAATATTTCCATTCTTTTTTGATTTTGTTTCTACCGTTTTTCCCGATTCGTATCGGGTTTTGTCTTTTCATCCATCGCCTTTTATTCGTTGTTCCGGCACAGGGAAAAAACCGGATGACACGAATTCATTCGGATATGTATTGTTTTTGACACAGTGATAATGTGCTCGCACGTTCTTCCCGAAATGTGTCATAAATAAAAGAACAATGCTCTGGCTTCAGGTCATCGTCGGCTATGGTAATGCTGATGCCAGAGGCTAAAATATAAGAAAGTATCATATCATCAAAGGTGCACTGCTTCCCGTTGCCCTCATTTTCGAAATCATGTAGCATAAATTTTCCTCCTGGTTACGTTTAATTTATTCGCGTATATTGTAATTAAGCCATCGTAATGAAGCAGTGTGGAATGCGAAAGATCAATTTCCCCGGACACATAAATTTCAGCTAAATAATTCACTCCATGTCCAGATTCAGGAACTTCGTTCCCTTACAATCCGGTATTTACTTAATTAGCCGGGCGGCTATGCCCTGCTACGGACGTCTGGTTCTGCTAACCGGTTGTCATTAATATCCGGTACAAGAAATTTAGTTCTTTGAATAAATAATCATTGCGTGTTTGCATCCAACAGATGCTAACTGATAAAATTTGGTTTATTTAAATTGTGCAGACGCCTTTTCGTACGCGCCTTTGAGTTCAGTCCAGCTTCGTTCGAACCCGGTTCTTATGTCGTCCCAAGCGCCATCTCCGGCTGTCTGAAGTTGTTTTAGCATGTGTTGCAGGTTTTCTTTCTTCGCCTGCAGTTCATCCAATTGATGGGCAACCTCTGCCTTTGATTCAGCTTTCGCCTTAGCTGCCTTTGCCTTCAATTCATCGATATCAGCGTCCCACTGCTGAAGTTTGTCTGCCGATTTCTGTAAATAAGATTTTTTGTCTATCATAATTCACTCCTTATTAAGGTTTATTCATTTCAAAACAATCCCCATTCATCTATTAAAGGTAAACAGGGCCGGCACAGTTATATTTTGCGGCGGAATTATCAGTTGCTTGAATTGTCAGCCCAATCAAAATTAATCATTATGCGATTGGCGCTGTATGTTGCTTCAAAGCTTTTTTCGGATTTCCTGAATGGTAAATTTCGACTCCATTTACGTGTTTTTTCGGATACACCAAAAAGTTTTCTGTGCCTGATAATTTTCTTTTCAGCTTCTTCCAAACTCATATTTGCCGGGAAAAAAAGCGATGACCGGGTTTTCCCATCAACCGCCAACATCCCATTAAATTCCGCCCAATACATAATGCATTTGAATCCTTTTTTTTTGAGAAACGCTGACGTTGCTTTGATGTCGTGCATATATTCCTCACTTAAGTTTTAATGACTCATCAACATCAAATGACCGTGTAAATCCCATCTCGCGCCACAAGGGCATGAATCGATGGAAGCGCTTGTCATTCCGCTATCGGTTACACGACCAAAAATGGATAACGGGTTTTCCGTGTGCGGCACATGAAATGATGTCACGTCATTCTATTGAGGAAAACCCGAAATTCCACATGAGTTACTTTTTATCAATCAATGTTATCTTCATTAAATATGTTATAACTAACGAGAACAATTCGTTAAATTTGAGAGCGTGACGTAGGCAGTATCGATGCGTAAGTTGGAGTATGGGCCGACGATCAAGTTATGCTCGTGTGACCTGGCGTAGTAAAAGCAATGATGCGACGGCGCTGAAAGCTGAAACGATCAGGCTGCCGGTCAATCCACCCCAGGAAGATGTGCCTAACGAGAGAAATAGAACGCTGCCAACTAGCGCCCCGGTTATTCCAATCAGGATATCTCCAAAAATTCCAAATCCACTGCCCTTCATCAATTGCCCGGCCAGCCATCCTGCAGCCATTCCAACTAAAATTGTCCAAAAGATGGGTTCCATGGCGTTACTCCTTATTTTTCAGTAAAATGCCTTTTCATTTATTAAAAGAAACCACGTTAATTATCGCTAATAAGCGGCCACATAGCCTCCCTGAGAGCGGTAAGTATTGACTCACCGGAAGGATTGTGGATGCGCATCTTGGGTAGATCCGACTGATATAAGTACGCGGCATCACCGCTTGCCGAGAGCGTTACGATTTTAAGCGGCGGATATTCCACCAGCAACTGATGGCATATTTTAGGCTCCCCGTTTGCCCGGAGCGGCGTAATGATAACCGCATCCACCGGTGTTAATCTGGTCATTCGTAGTAGTTGAAGGGGGTCGAGCACTTCGCCTACCATCTCCATATCTGATTGCTGCTCAACCAGATTTCGGATCACTTCTGACAATAATTTGGGCCGGCTCGATATTAACACTTTTATTTTCCGCATATTGTTACCCGTCTATTTAAAAGTTTGAGCCTGAGTTCGAAGTTCTGAAAAGGAAGTTCGCTCTGCAAATTGAAGTTGTTCTGTGATGCTTGCATGTGGCATAAGGGGAAGCTCAACGTCTATTTGCTCTGTATACAATATCAACAATTTGCGGCGGAAATACAATGGACATAAGGGTTCAAAAATGGTCTATTGCAGGGCTTGTTAAATAATGGTCATTGTCTGGTTTTGAGATGGAAAAGTACTAGTACTTGATGGAGGGAATGTTGCGGCACAATGTCTGGAATGTTCGGATGTGTGTGGATAACAGCAGGTGAGGTTGACACGACGCCCATAATTAGGCCAGGTCGGTAACCATAATAAACAAAACACAAATGATTATTTTGTCGGATGATAAAAACTAACAGGAACGAGAAGTTCGTCGAACGATGGTAATTTTCACGGTACGTTGGGATTCGCTATCGTTTACCAGATGAGGTTCTGTGGGTGGTTATTTTTTGTGATTTTTTGTCAGCAGTTTTCTTTCGCGCGCATATTCAACCGCTTCGAGACGGTTATGCAGTTGCAGCTTGTCGAGAATATTATGGATGTGATTTTTTACAGTCTGCGGTTCGATGGAGAGCCGTTGGGCAATTTCCTTGTTGGATAATCCGTCGGCAACCCTGTTTATAATTTCCACCTCGCGCGGCGTTAGCTTAACGGAACTTTCCGGTATTTGTCCTTTTGATAACTCCGCAACACGGGAGAACAACGAAGCCGCCATCCGGGGGGAACAAAACGATTCACCACGATTTGCCAATCGAATTGTTTCAACCAGGTAGTCAAACGAGGCTTCCTTTATCACATAACCAACAGCTCCGGCCTCGATACAGGTCATGATCTCATCCGTCATATCTGGCATGCCGAGAATAATTACTTTAACGTCCGGCGCATTTTCGTGCAATGCCTGAGTCACTTCAATCCCGTCTTTGTCCGGTAAGCCAATATCTACGAGCGCCACATGTGGACGTAACTTTTTTATTTGCTCCAGCGCCTTGAGCCCATTTCCCGCGGTGCCGACCACAACGAAGTCATCCAGTTCTGTCAGCATGGAAACAAGCCCCTCACGGAGCAGGCGATTGTCGTCAACAATAAATATGTGAATGGCATCATTCATAAACATTTCCTAAGCTCAGAACGGTTCTGCAGGCGCTCAACATTTTATTAGTATTGCGATGACAAACGATTCGTGATAGGTACACTCGCCTTATAAAATATGATGAGGATATATGCTTTACCTTTAGAATGCTGTATACCTTGTTCGGAAAGCTTTTGCGCACTATATCGAGTAGTTCGGATGGTGAAAGACATCAACGGAATGGACATATTCGGGATCATTCTCATTCTCTGGTCGGTGGAAAAACTGTGTTTAATATACAAAACTCAGGCATTATTGTCAAGCGGAAACTGTAACCACTCACAATGTCCAGTCATGCGGGATACGATCAGTTACTCAGAGAAATTCCGTTGCAATCAGAATCTTGTGATTAGTTATTGAGATTCCGATTTTGCTAGAATCACGAAATCACCGGCAGTTTCAAGATTTATCGGCGTTGGTGACAATTAAGACATAACAACAGCAGGCGCCATCAAAACAGGTATCCGTCCCACAACATATAACAGGATGCCGATGAAGTGCGGTCATTGGCCGAAAACACGTGTCAAAGTCTTAATGATGCTGTCGATTAATTAATGAACACGTTAGTTTTTTGATGACCATAACCTGTTATTACCTTCTCTTCTGAATGAGCCCGACGTTGTCTCAGTTTAATGATTATCGGGACTTTCGTGCGCAAATGATTTAATCTTGATGACTACGTCCGCGATAACCAATGAAGAATGTTGGCTGAGCTTTGTAAAATAAATAAGTAAAGTAATTCCGACTGACCACAGTCTCAACCATAATCCTGACATTATTCAACTTCCTTTAATTTGAAATCCGTTATGTTAACATTTACATCGGGGTGCGCTTTTACTCTATCTCATTCTTGCTTATATCATGGTCGTGGCTGCCGCTTCGGACAACTCGCCGGTCACTACTTTCTTGCTATTCACCCAACTCGATGGCATACATGTTTACTACTGGTGTAAAAAATATTTAATTATACAGTTTAAAGCTTATAAGGTAACCGCTACAATATATCGATCCGATTTAATAACTCTATTATCGCTTTAGATTGGCCTTCTCTACCTTCATTTTCAATTCATCAATATCCGCGTCCCTTGCAAATAGAAAGCGTCTTAAATAATTTCCTGAAACAAATAGAATCTCGTTTGTCGTACTATCGATGAATGAGCGCTATTCGTTGATATTTTATCAATAAACCACTATCTATAAAAATCACATGCCCGGCCATGCTCAATACTTTTTCAATAATCGCATCCACAACATCATCGAATATTTGCATAATACCAACATCTTCCGATATCACGAACGCGTTATCCGTTTTCATAATACTGCCCCTTACATGATAATCATCTTCCACAAGTAATGTATATCCTGTTTGTAAATTTGCCATATGCCAGACATCCTCGAGTCCCACCGCAATATTTCCATTATTTAGAGCGTCTTCCATTTCCCGAAGTGCTCGTTCACGATCACCGGACAGTGCTTCACGAATAACCGGCCATACAATTTGTCCTAAATCATATACCGATGTCGTATTAAAATCTCCCTCCACAACTCCAATAATATCATTATTAAATTGTGTCACAGCGCTAAAAATGGACCTGTTAGTTTTCTCACCGGTTAATACTATTTTTAGTGGATCTTTACCGTGATATTTGGCCAATGCCTTATCAACCTCACGATAGAACCGTTTTATTGGATCTTTCATGTTTATCATATCATGTCTCGCATTTATATTATGAGCGGGTATGGATGGGAAATCTCCATTTTCAACTGTGATCAACATATCCCTAAATCCCTCAAAAAGTTTACAGGAGTCATCACTCAAGCAAAGTACATAATAATGAATACTAAGATTCATAAAGTGCCTTCTTACTTGCTAATTGTTAACCATGGATTCGATAGTTATAGGGAGAAAATACATCGGAGGCGATTCTGATCAGAGTAAGGCGATAACGACCGTTTTATCATTCCTGATTCACAACAGAGAATTAATTATTGTGATCATCTCCATTGAAGTTTTACGCATTTAGAATGTACTACAAATTAAATCAGTTAACAATCGGCCAAAAGGATGAAAATGGAGTTAATTCTTTTGAATGATACATCATCATTCGAAAGGGTGGTATTGATTATGCGAGAATTTTATTGGATTGATTGGGAAGTTAAAATGAGGACAACTAAAATTTGTATTAAGAAACAAGTCGATAATTATATAGTAGTGCCGTTATCAATTCGATCGTCATTTTCAAGTCCGGAACGTTCGGTCTTTTGTCTGTGTGCGAACGCTGCGACCTGTAATCTAGTACTCAATGTCAGTTTTTCCAGAATATTATGGACATGACTTTTAACAGTAAAAGTAGCAATATGAAGGCGTGCAGCGATTTCTTTATTGCTTAATCCATCGGAAATTAGATCTACTATTTCCCGTTCCCGGTTCGTTAATCGAATCGCATTATTTACATCGGTTTTGCCGGTCTGCATCGAATTTTCTACAATCTGTGAAAAAAGTGATACTGTCAGAAGTGGCGGCAATACTTTTTCTCCATATACAACTTGCTTAATTGTATGGAAAAAATCTTCAATTGAAGCATCTTTCAGAATAAAGCCAGAACCACCAGCTTCAACAAATTCTCTCAGATCTTCTTGCTCAGGAAGTATATCCATAGCAATAATCCTGGTTTCAGGTAGTTCTTTTTTTAAAAATTCCATTAGTTTAAAACTGTCTTCATTATGAAGCCCTAGATCAAGCAACACTACATCAGGATTTTTATTGAGACGCTTTAGCTCATGTAACGTATCGCCATTCTCTGCTGTTGCAATCACTTCAAACTCTCCGTGCTTTTCCAACATGATCGCGATACCTTCCCTAAGCAGACGATTATCTTCAATTAACAAAATTCGGATTTTTTCCACGTAATAAATACTCCTTACTAACTATAAAAACACACTTAAGCTGACAACCTATATTCGTGAACCATCAATAATATTTTAGTATAAGTATAACAATTTTATTTCTAAAATGCAAATCAATTCGCGAATTTACGGTAAATGAAACGACAGATTTGATCTGTGAAAGTTAAATCGGGTCTCAATATTTTATAACAATAAATGCAGGAATATCGAACATGCTCGCTTTAAAGCGCAAATAAAAAAGCCGCGATTCCCTGTATTCAAGGAAACCGCGGCTTTCAGTAGTCGGGGCGAGAGGATTTGAACCTCCGACCCCTTGACCCCCAGTCAAGTACGCTAACCGGACTGCGCTACGCCCCGACGTTAAAACCTTTTATTTTAATATTTCAGCTTTTTGCTATTGAATTTAATTACAATTATTCTATGAGAACTATCACTCACCATCGCCATCTTCATTAGTATCAATGGTAACCATTTCATCATCAATTTCGATGAGTTCCGCTCTCTTCGAATTGTTTTTCTTATCGTTCAACATATCCAGAATACTCTGCAAATCAGCACGAATCTCGGCAATCAAATCATCCTGATTTGGCTCCTGCAATGGTATCGTTACCTGAGCAGCCTGGTCCTGATACATTTCTTTTAGCTTCTGACGGGCACCTTCAATCGTATACTTCTCTTCATAAAGTAGCTTTTTAATCGTGAAAACAAGTTTAATATCGTTTAATCGATAAATACGATTTCCAGCGCGATTTTTTGCTGGCCGTAACTCTGAAAACTCCGTCTCCCAATACCGAAGGACATATTGTTTCAGAGCTGTTAACTTGCTGACTTCACTAATCGAGTAATATAATTTTTTTATGGGCTTCGGTTTCATGGTGCCCCTTGCTAAGCCGTGTTGAACCTTAACATAACAAAATTACAATTAATTTGCAATACTTTTTTTCAATTTTTTCATTCGTTTATAATATACGGAACCAACCGCACACGTGCTGATAATTTTTTGTCGAAAATCATCCAGCTTTCCAATAACATGGTTTTTGAGTTTATGCTTAAACCAGCCAATGTCATCGATTGCATATACACCGCGACGCGGAATTGTAAAATGCCTGTAAGCTGAACTAATAAGCAATTTTCCGGCCAGACAACAGGCCCCTGAATATCCTGCAGACTGAACAGCTTTTACAACGCGGGTATTGCAGCGGTTAAAGGGATAAGACATGACATGAATTTGTGTTCCGAACCGTGCTTGTAGCTCCTGTCTGGACTGAGAAAGCTCCAGCGCAAGTGCTTCATCCGATAATGCAACAAGGTCGGGATGCGTCGATGTGTGTGAGCCGATCTCCCAACCTTTGCTTGCAAGTTCCTTGATTTCACCCCAGCCCATGTGATAAGCGCTTTTCCCGCCCAGATTAATGTCCCAGGTATTTTTTTTACCAACATAATCGGTCACGACAAAAATACTGGCGGTAAAGCCATACTCGTCAAGAACCGGATACGCATATTCAAACACTTGTTGATATGCATCATCAAAAGTGATGATAACGGGTTTTTGCTTCTGAATATCACCACTGATGTATTGCTCAATGCGTATCGATTGATACCCGTCTGTAGCAAGGTATTTGATGTGCTTTTCGAACAGCCGGGGTGAGACGACATTGATCCCCCATTCAAATTGAAATCCAATGTTGTGATATGCCAGAATGGGAACAAACATATGCTAATGGATCACCTGTTCCAATGGTGTATATTTTAATCCAAACGCATCGCACACGCCTTTATATGTCACTTTTCCATCTATAATATTAACGCCAAGTGCAATTTCGCGATTCGCTTTCATGGCTTCAATCGGTCCCTTATCGGCGATTTGAATGGCGTACGGTAGTGTTGCGTTTGTTAAGGCGATCGTAGATGTTCTGGGTACCGCACCGGGCATATTGGCAACGCCATAATGAATCACACCATCCACTTCATATGTCGGATCGGCATGTGTTGTCGGATGAATTGTTTCCACGCATCCGCCCTGGTCAACAGCAACGTCAACAATTACGGAACCGGGCTTCATTAACTTTAGCATATCGCGTGTTATTAAATGCGGAGCTTTAGCGCCATGAATTAGTACGGCACCAATAACAAGATCAGCATCGGATATCATTAAGCGGATATTTTCCGGATTAGACATCATAGTAGTGACATTTTTCGGTAGTACATGGTTGAGATAGCGTAATCGGTCGATATCGATATCCAGAATTGTAACAGACGCGCCGAGACCAGCGGCCATTTGTGCAGAGTTCGTGCCAACAATTCCCCCGCCCAAAATGACAACTTTAGCAGGCGCAACTCCGGTAACACCGCCAAGCAATAATCCGCGACCACCAAATAATTTTTCCAAACAGCGTGCCCCGGCTTGAATAGCCAAACGCCCGGCAACTTCACTCATCGGATTCAGTAATGGCAAACTGCCATTTGCCTTCTCAATTGTTTCGTATGCAATAGCTGTACATTTAGTTTTAATAATTGCATCGGTAAGGGATTTGGAGGCTGCAAAATGAAAGTAGGTGAACACGGTTTGCCCCGGTCGAATCATAGGCCATTCCTGTTCCAGCGGTTCTTTCACTTTCATAATCATGTCTGCCTTGGCAAACACTTCTTTAGCTGTTGCGATGATTTGGGCGCCAGCATTTTCGTAGCGTTCATTGGAAAATCCACTGCCTTCACCGGCATTGTCTTCAACAAGAACAGTATGCCCATGAAATGTTAGCATCTCAGCACCGGAAGGCTGCAGGGCAATCCGGTTTTCATTTGCCTTAATCTCCTTTGGTACTCCGATAATCATAACACATGCTCTCCTTAATTTTATGTGGTGGGTTGGATGATGGTATATGTAAACCCATCTGGCTGGAATAACTTCTGTGCCATTTGTAAAACATGCTCAGGGGTGACGGCATCGATACGTTTAATAATGTCGTCGAGGGTGAAGTGTTGCTTTAGATAAATCTCATTTTTTGATAACCGATTCATGCGGGAAAAAATACTTTCAAGGCCTAAAATCAATCCTCCTTTTAATTGATTCTTGACTTTTACCAGCATGTCCGCAGTAATCGGTTGTTTTGTTAAGATACTCATTTCTTCATGAATAAGCGCAATTGCCTGGTCGATATTCTTTTGATCTGTTGCAAAATAAATTCCCCAAATGCCTGTATCAATAAAAAAGTCATAAAAATTATAGATTGTGTACACAAGACCGTGGGTTTCACGAATTTTCTGGAACAACAACGAACTCATTCCCCCACCCAATAATGTATTCAGAATGAGAAACGGGAACTTATCTTCATCGTGATACGATATTCCGATATCGCCCATGCACACATGCGCCTGATTGCAATGTTCAGGAATGATACGTCGGGTTGGCTTTTCGGGTTCAGTCAATTTTTCAACTGCACGTAGCTTAGCCGGACTCAACATGCCAAAATGTTCTTCAACCAATGAAAGAACATGCTCGTGGGTAAGATTACCTGTAACCGAAAGCACGATTCGGTTTGCACCGTATTCCTGATTGCGGAATGCCAGCACCTGATCACGGGTAAATGAACGGACATTTGATTCATTGCCATAAATGTGGTGCGCCAGTTCATGTCCGGCAAATACTTGCTCGTAATAATGATCAAAAATTATATCGTCGGGCGTGTCTTTGTAGGTGTTAATTTCATTGATGATGACGTCTTTTTCTTTTTCCAACTCTATCGTATCATAACTTGAATTGGCAATCAAATCAGCAATCACATCAACGGCAACAGACAGGTGCTCATCCAGGCAATGAGCATTATAGCAGGTTAATTCCTTTGTTGTGAAGGCGTCCAGACTTCCGCCCAATGCTTCCAAACTTTCGGCAATTTGTTGGGCATTTCGACGCGACGTGCCTTTAAATAACATATGTTCCAAAAAATGAGAGATGCCATAATCATTGGCGCTCTCATCGCGCGAGCCCACCGTAATCCATACGCCCAATGCAACCGATCGGACGTATGGTATTTTTTCTGTTACTACGGTAATTCCATTTGGCATCACGCTTTTTTGAACGTGAGATTTCAGCATCAATATAACATCATACCTTTCTAGAAAACTTCACTTAATCAAGCAAGACTTTTCGATTCAAATCGTACTTACCTTGCTCAATTTTCATCAATTTCACTTCTACCTCGTCTCCCACCTTAAGAACATCTTCAACTTTATTGATTCTGTGTTTTTCGATGGCAGAAATATGTAATAATCCTTCTTTGCCAGGCAGAATTTCAACAAATGCACCAAAGTTAGCAATGCGTTTCACTTTTCCTTTGTACACTTTTCCAACTTCCGGTTCTTCAACAAGCACTTCAATCATCTGTCGCGCCATATTTCCTTTATCGGCTTCAACCGAAGCAATCGTAATCGTACCATCATCAGCGATGTCGATCGCGGCACCTGTTTTTTCAATAATGTCGCGAATGACTTTTCCACCCGGCCCAATAACTGTACCAATCATATCTACCGGAATTTTGAAGGTCATAATTCGGGGCGCATAACTGGATAGTTCGCTGCGTGGTTCACTAATGGTTTGATTCATAATATTCAGTATGTGAAGTCGTCCGGCTTTGGCTTTCTGTAGTGCATCCGTCAGCACATCAAACGGCATATGTTGAACTTTAATGTCCATTTGAAATGCGGTAATTCCTGTAGCAGTTCCGGCAACTTTAAAATCCATATCACCAAGATGATCTTCGTCACCAAGAATGTCTGAGAGAACTACGTAATTATCGTCTTCCTTGATAAGTCCCATCGCAATCCCTGCGACAGCATCTTTTACAGGCACTCCGGCATCCATTAGTGACAATGAACCAGCACATACCGTTGCCATAGATGAAGAACCGTTAGATTCAAGTACATCCGATACAATACGCAATGTGTACGGAAACTTCTGATCATTCGGTATGATATTTTTCAAAGCGCGTTCAGCAAGGTTTCCATGCCCGACTTCTCGCCGGCTTGTTCCACGTATCGGCCGAACTTCACCAACACAGAACGGCGGAAAGTTGTAATGCAACATGTAGCTCTTCCAGAATTCACCTTCCAGTTCATCCATTTTTTGCTCGTCCATCTTGGTGCCAAGTGTAGCAGTCGCAAGTGCCTGAGTTTGGCCGCGTGTAAATAAAGCTGATCCATGCACGCGAGGTAACATGCCAACTTCGCATTCAATCGGACGAATGTCATCAGGACCACGTCCATCCAAACGACGTTTTTCATTGAAAATCATTGCCCGTACAAGCTTCTTCTCAACATTCTCCATAATGCCGGTTATCAAATTACGACAATCCGGATGTGTTTCCACATATTGAGCTTCAAGCTCATCAATTAACGTATATAAAGCATCTGAACGTTCAGATTTTTCCTGAATGGCGATGATACCGGGCATTTTTTCATTAACAACCGATGTTACCGATGTCAATAATTCTTCATCAAGTTCAGGTTCAGCAACTTCCTGTTTGGGCTTGCCACATACAGCTACAAGTTTTTCCTGCAAGGCTATGATTTCCTGAATTGCAGCATGGCCGATTTGTAACGCTTCAATCATGGTTTCTTCGTTTATTTCATGTCCCTCACCTTCAACCATAATGATTGAATCTTTGGTACCGGCAATAACTACTTCGAATTCACTTTCTTCACATTCCATGAAGGTAGGATTTATCGTAACCTCACCATTAATACTACCAACACGAACTGCAGCGACAGGTGTATGAAACGGAATATCAGAAATTGCCAATGCTGCTGAAGCACCGATTACGCCCAATACATCCGGATTGTTTTCCTTGTCCGAAGAAAGCACTGATGCGAAGATTTGAACTTCGTTGTTATAATTTTCAGGAAACATCGGACGGATTGGTCGGTCGATTATTCGACTGCTCAGTACCTCTTTGTCACTTGGTTTGCCCTCACGTTTAAAAAATCCACCGGGGATTTTTCCAGCCGCGTATGCTTTTTCCCGATATTCAACCGATAATGGAAAAAAGTCAATTCCTTCTCGTGGCTTTTTGCTCGCCACTGCGGTCACCAGGAGAATAGTATCTCCATAACTCAACCACACAGCGCCATTTGCCTGCTTTGCAACTTTTCCGGTTTCAATTATTAAAGTCCGGCCAGCAAGCGCCATTTCTTCTCGATAAATCATTCTACCTCCATGTTGCATTCGTGTGCAATTATCTTCTTATCCCAAGCTCCTGAATGATCGAACGATAGCGCTCGATGTCCTTTTTATAAAGGTAATCCAGCAATTGACGTCGCTTTCCAACCAACCGTAACAAGCCACGTCGCGTATGATGATCTTTCGAATGCACTTTCAAATGCTCCGTGAGTTGTTTAATACGGGTCGTGAAAAGTGCAATCTGGGATTCCGGGCTGCCGGTGTCTTTTTCAGACTTGCCGTGTGCCTTAAAAATGTCCAGTTTCGCTTCTTTCGTCAATGCCATTGAAACATCTCCTTCAATAAATAGTTGCTTATAATTTGATTATAATTTCGTTACCGACCATAGGTTCCGGATTCAGAGTTCCCGATTAACGGGCCATTTCTTAGCCAGCCAAATTCATGACTAACATCCGGTACTCGCTTATTTTATTCATACGAAATTTTTTTAACCCTGAACTCAGAACCTTGAACTTGGGAATTATTAATTTAATTAGATTCTATCCATTGTTTAAAATTTTCGATACGTAACGCATCGTTAACACTATATTCACCAATTTTTGTTCGTGATAAAGAATGTAGATATGCTCCGCACCCCAACAAATTTCCAAAATCCCGTGCAATAACGCGTATATATGTTCCTTTGGAACATACTACCCGAATTGTTATAAAGGGCAGGTCAATTTTCAATACATCAAATTCATCTATGTGTATTGATCGAGGCTTACGTTCAACGACAACACCCTTTCTGGCTAGCTTATAAAGACGTTGTCCGTTAACGCGGCGAGCCGAATACATTGGTGGAATTTGTTCGCTCTCCCCAATGAAACTCTTCGCAACCATCCGAACACGATCGGGTAACAATTCCGGCACATCGTGAGTACTGATAATCTGTCCGGTGATATCATCAGTATCTCGTATTTCACCTAACCGGATGACGCCGACATATTCTTTTCGAAGATCCATAAGTTGAGACATCTGTTTCGTGGCTTTTCCCGTACAGACAAGCAAAACGCCTTCTGCGAAAGGGTCCAGCGTCCCGGCATGTCCAACCTTTTTGACGCCTGTTACAGCTCTTACAACTTTCACAATATAAAACGACGATTTCCCGACCGGCTTGTAAAAATTCAGTATTTGCCCAGTTTCAAAATCAATTTTATTCGTGTTCTTCGTCTCGAATTTTGGCGAATAATTCATTTAACTTTTGTGTTTGTTCCGGAATTTTATCATAGTGAAATTCAATTTCCGGAATAAATCTCAAGTCGATGCATTTGCCTATTTCACTGCGAATAAATTTGCCAGCGCGTTGGAGCGCCTGTTCGGCTTGCTCGCGCTGCTTCTGTTCATCGAAAACCGTATAATATATTTTAGCAAGCTTCAGATCATCCGTAATCCGTACTTCGGAAATCGTAATCGGTTTAACGCCCGGATCTTTCACTTCAAATAGCAGTATTCTTCCTGCTTCACGCCGGATTCGCTCTGCTATTCGTACTGATCGTTTAACTGCCATGATGCTATCTATCGTTTACTATTTTCAATACGTTGTTAGTAAATATCAATAAACTGATCAACGACTTCAATTCGTCCGTCCATATAAATCATGTTCATTATTTGGTTGAACATACTGTCGATAATTTTCCGTTCATTGCAAACCGCAGCAATTCCTAACGTTGTCCGTTGCCATTTTTCATTTTCACCCACTTCAGCAACAGAGACATTGAATTTATTCCGGATTCGTGTTTTCAGACTTTTAAGTACGAATCGCTTTGATTTCAGCGATCCGCTTGCCGGAATGAATAGTTCGAGTTTACAGACACCAACCAACATATTATTTTATTATTCAAAAAAACTTCGTTGTTTTAGCAAACTTTTTTAATGGTCACATTCTGACAAATTTGGATAATTTTAGCAAAACGTACAAGTAGATATTTGAAACATACAGAAAATACCGTCTCAGGTTTCTTCCCGTATTGCAGGAACGTCTCACGTCGTTATGATTTAACGGAAGCTAATGTTCGTTTTATTTCCAATAACTTATAGGTTTCGATAATATCACCAACTTTATAATCATCATATCCGGCCATTGTCATACCGCATTCGAACCCGCCGGCAACTTCTTTGGCATCTTCTTTAAATCGCTTTAACGTGCCAATTTTGCCTTCGAATATCAGTTTATCATCACGGAATAATTTCGCCAGGTCATTGCGCGTTACCTTTCCGCTCACCACATAACAACCGGCAACCACACCAATCTTGGGCACGCGGAATATTTCACGTATTTCGGTGACACTCAAATTCTTTTCTTCGAATTCAGGCTCAAGCAATCCTTCAAGTGCATCTTTCACATCAGAAATGGCATCGTAAATGACGCTGTACAAACGAATATCGACTTTTTCACGCGATGCAACTTCACGCGCTTTAATTGTTGGCCGAACCTGGAAGCCAATGATAATTGCATCGGACGTTGATGCCAATAGCACATCCGATTCTGAAACTGCACCAACGCCCTTCAGGATTATTTTTACAGCGACTTCATCATTTGAAAGTTTGCGCAGCGTATCGCTTAATGCTTCAACCGAACCATCAACATCACCTTTAACGATGATCGATAACTCTTTAACCTGACCTTCGCGAATTCGACGCGAAATTTCATCGAGCGTCATATGCTTCGTTCGTCTGAATTCTTGTTCGCGCTTAACTTGCTGACGTCGTGCACTGATTTCTTTAGTGTCTTTTTCTGATTCCAGTACAATAAACGTATCCCCTGCCTGCGGTAAACCTGAAAATCCCATCACCTGCACCGGCAGTGAAGGACCGGCTACATCCACTTTTTGGCCTTTATCATTATACAAGTTTCGAACTTTGCCACTGAACTGTCCCGAAATAAACGGATCACCCACTCGTAAGCTGCCCTTTTGCACAAGCACTGTTGCCAATACACCTTTGCCTTTATCCAGCTCAGATTCAATTACAACACCACGAGCCAACCGATCCGGATTTGCTTTCAATTCAAGCATCTCCGCTTCAATTAAAATGCTATCGAGCAATTTATCAACATTTTCGCCGGTCTTGGCAGAAATATCTACGCTCTGATATTTACCGCCCCAACTCTCAATTAACAAATCCTGTTCTGCAAGTTGTTTTTTAATTGAATCTGGATTTGCATTTGGCTTATCAATCTTGTTAATGGCAACGACGATCGGTACACCTGCTGCACGTGCATGGCTGATAGCTTCAATTGTCTGAGGCATCACGTTATCGTCAGCAGCAACTATTAACACAACGATATCCGTAGCTTGAGCACCACGTGCACGCATAGCTGCGAACGCTTCGTGACCCGGAGTATCAAGGAACGTAATAATTTTATCACGTATATTTACACTATACGCACCGATATGCTGGGTAATGCCGCCGGATTCACCTTCGATAATATTACTCTTCCGAATAAAATCAAGCAAGGAGGTTTTTCCGTGGTCGACATGGCCCATAATTGTCACCACCGGAGGTCGATAAACCGCTAAACTTTCGTCATCACGATCTTCGATCTCTTCAAATTTTTCAGTCCCAAATTCGGGTATAATTTCTACTTCAAAACCGAACTCATCAGCAACCATAACAATCATATCTTCATCAAGGCGCTGGTTAATTGAAACGAGCATCCCCAATTCAAGACATTTTTTAATCACCAGACTGGGTTCAACGTCCATCTCATTCGCAATTTCACCAACGGAAGCAAATTCATGAACACGTAATACATTATCGTCAATGAGTTCGTCATCATCTTCAGCTTTAATCTTTTTATATCTTTTCTTGCCGCGTCCACTATCTTCCATCGCGCTCAACGTTTCGCGGATTGAACGCTCAACTTCTTCTTCATTAATTTGAATCTTTTTCCGCTTCTTTGATTTTTTGCGGGATTTGGTTTTCTTTGCTCCGCCCTCGACAGTATCTTCGGCTACTTCTTGTTTTTTCTTCTTCCGTCGTTTTTTTGAAGCACTTTCATCTTCAGATTTTTCAACACCTTTTTTGGACTCGCTGATACGATCTTTTGCTTTTAGCTTTTTACGAGCTTTTTTCTTTCCATCATCATCTTCAGCAGCTTTTTCGGTTTTCGCTTCCTTATCCGCTTCAACTTTTCGAATGACTTTCAGATCAATATCACGATCCTTGGCTTTTTCATCTTTTCCTTTTTTCGCATCAGTAGCTTCAACCGGTTCGGTTTTTGCTTTTTCAATTGAGCGCTTAATCAGTTTTGCTTTTTCCGGTTCAAGCTCTGCTTCCTTTGGTCCGACTTCTTCTTTGATATCTTTATCGACTTGGTCAGTTTCTGCAACGACTTCTTCTTTTTTAACAGGCTTTACAAGTTCTTCAACTGCTTTTTCAGCTTCTACACTTGCTGCATCTTCTTCCTGAGTTGTTACTGCTTTTTTCGGAGTCTTTCCACGTTTGGGAGCTTTAGGTTTGGGCGCATGTTCTCTTTCTTCAATTTCATCAGCGAATTCGGATCCCGTGTCATCAATATCGATGCTTTCCGCTTTCGTCCGTGCTTTACGTACGCGTGGAGTTTCTGACATAATCATGTAAGAAGCACGAACTTTTTCTTCATATTCACGCTGTGCTTCCAATTTTCTGGCTTCTTCCCGTGCACGTTTGTCACGTAGTTGACGTTTGAAATCCTGTTCATCACCAACGGCAGCAACATCGCCTGCCCCAAAGCGCTTCACAGCTTCCTCATACATTTCATCAGTCAATACACTCATTCGACTGGATATATCATAATCCAATTTTTTTAAATGACTAATTAATGCTTCATGTGATACGTTTAATTCACGCGCGACTTGAAAAATACGTTTTTTGCTAGCGTTACCCAATATACGACTCCCAATCAACTACTTTAGATTATTTAGTGTTTCTAAAATTTTTGTCGCTGTTTTATCAGCAATACCCGGTATTTTGATTAAATTATCATAACCGCTATCCAGCACATCCTGAACTGTTTCAAGACCTTCGGCGTGTAATTTATTTAAAACAGAAGGCGCCAGACCATCGACTTCCGTAAGGTCAATTTCATTTTCACGTTCGATCGAAATAAGTTCATGATATTCGGATTCTTTAATGGTATCAATTTCAAATCCTGTTAATTTTGAAGCAAGACGTTTATTCTGTCCGCCCTTTCCGATCGCCAGAGAAATCTGATCATCGGGGATAACTGCAACTGCTTTTACCGCTTCAGTATCAACAAGAACTTTAACCGGTTTGGCAGGACTCAATGCTCTCATGATAAAAATTTCAGGTTCTGCATTCCAGTTAATAATATCTATTTTTTCATTATTTAATTCTTTGACAATGGACTGTATGCGAATACCCTTCATTCCCACACAGGCGCCGACTGCATCAATACGCTTATCATTGGAATAGACTGCTATTTTTGTACGATCACCGGCTTCGCGAGCAACACTTTTAATTTCGATAATGCCATCGTAAATTTCCGGCACTTCTATTTCGAATAACCGGACGAGAAAATCAACGGAACCACGTGAAACGATAATTTCAGGTCCGCGATTTGTGCGCACAACATCTTTAATGACCGCACGAATATGTTCACCGCGACGATAACGTTCGTTGTAAATTTGCTCACTTTTTGGAAGTACAACTTCGATCCTGTCGATGTTTAAAAAGAGTTCATTTTTATTTAGTTGACGAATATCACCAATAATAATCTCACCAATCCGATTTTTAAACTCATCGAATACAATTTCTTTTTCCGCATCGCGAATTTTCTGATTTAAATTTTGTTTTGCTGCGGTGACAAGACGACGACCAAAGCTCAGGGGATTAATAACTTCCACATACTCATCTCCAAGCTCCAGATCCGGTTCAACCACGCGTGCTGTTTCCAGATCGATTTCGGTAGCTTCATCTGTAACCTCTTCCACAATCGTTTTGTACTGATAAATCTCGATCTCACCCTTGTCCATGCTGACAAAAATATCAAAATTATCGGTGGTACCATATTTCTTTTTTATGATAGACAGAATGGTATTTTCAATAATTTCCGACAGCAATTCCTTGTCAATATTTTTTTCTTTGACAATCTGGTGAAAGGCTTCGATGATTTCACTTTTCATAAAACACTATCCCCTTCAACACATGTTTCTTATCTGGCTTAATTAAAATATTATTTTTAGCCTGGAAAATTCATTGTAATTCATTAATGAATCCAGATTACTTGAATGTTGCCTGTCCAGTTTCAATAATTTAAATATATTAAGGTAAACAGACTGGGCATGATTTCAAATTCAGTGTATCTAACTCA
>JAFGDW010000220.1 GCA_016931935.1 Candidatus Zhuqueibacterota bacterium
ACCGTTCGTGCCGCAAACAGCGGCAGCACGCCGCTGCGAGACGGCAAGCTCAGGGCTCGATTTTAGCACATTTATGGAATACATCTTGACTTAATGACACTGATTGCCAAATATTAATAAAATGCCATTTGAAAAGTAAAAATATTTTAAATACAATTGAGAAAGCAGGAAAATGTGCCGAATAGTCTTTAGTGGGGCGCTACTTCTGGCTAATATGTATTCCGAAGACAGACAGAATTATCTTCAGCTATGAGTTAAAAATTTGGTTGAAAAATGCAGTTCATTTTGGAATAAGTCAATAATTATAATCTGATAATTTAGGAGTATTGACATGTTCACGCGGTCAATTAAATCGAAAATGCTTGCCACATTCATCTCAACAACCATTATCGTGATGATAATTATTGAAATACTTATATCACGTGTTGTAAAAGTTGCTCTCAATAATAATCTTGAATCATCGTTATATAATTTGAGTAATCTTGCCGGCTATGCTGTAAGTTCCGGTCTTGAATTTGAGGATGTGGACGCTGTTGAATCGGCCGTAAAAGGATTTACCAAGCAGGAAGAATTCACGTTTATTCATGTTCTTAATGCTGATAAAAAAGCCGTCTATTCATATCGCAAAGACGGTTTGGCACCTATTAACCAAATGGATGCACACTCTCTCGCTAAAATAAAAAATGAGCGTTTCAAAGAAGTACCGGTAAAATCGGGCAACGATGTTATTGGGACGGTTATTCTGGGTATTTCATTGGAGAAAAATAATCAGGCTGTTGCATCGGTTGCAAACTCAGTGCTTATTATCAGTTTGGTTTCAATAGGTATTTTTACATTGATTACTTTAATGCTGGCAAATATGATTGCCAAACCAATTCGTAAAATTGCAGAAATTGCGGCAGAATTGGCCGAAGGTGATCTGGACCAGGAAGTTCGTTATCGTTCTGAAGATGAAATTGGCAAATTGGCCAAATCATTTCGTGCGATTATCGAAGCCCAGCGTCATAAGGCCGAAGTGGCAAACCAGATTGCCAAAGGAAATCTATCAGTCGAAGCGAACGCTGTGTCATCCGCAGACGTGCTTGGCAAGGCAATGGTTGGTATGAAAAATCGTATCGGTGAACTGGTCACGGATATTAATATGTTTATATCGGCTGCTGAAGAAGGAAAACTCGATATCAGAGCCAACGCAGAGCGCTATACCGGCGAATTCAATCATATCATAGAAGGCGTGAACAGACTTCTTGATGTTGTACTTAAACCGGTGAATGAAGCATCAGTGATTTTGAATTCGGTATCCAAACGTGATTTAACGGTACGCATGCAGGGGAATTACAGCGGAGATCATGCTAAAATAAAACTGGCGCTCAACTCCGCGATCGACAATCTTGATAATGCGCTTCAAAAAGTGACAATTGGCGCAAATCAGGTCAATTCGGCATCTAATCAAATTGCCAGTGGCAGCCAAACGCTGGCCGAAGTTGCAACTCAACAGGCAAGCTCATTGCAGGAAATTTCCAGCAGTGTCAAGGAAATGTCGTCGATGACAAAGCAAAACACTGCAAATACCAAAGAAGGCCGGGCGCTTTCGGAAGGGGCACGATCTATCGCCTCACAGGGAATGGAGCGGATGCGGCAACTTTCAGAAGTGATTAACAGAATCAAAGACTCCGCCGATGAAACCGCTAAGATAATCAAAACAATTGATGACATTGCTTTCCAGACGAACCTGCTCGCACTCAATGCTGCTGTTGAAGCTGCGCGTGCTGGTGAAGCCGGGAAAGGCTTTGCTGTCGTAGCCGAAGAGGTTCGCAATTTGGCAATGCGATCGGCCGATGCTGCAAAAAATACTTCATCTTTAATTGCCGAATCAGTACATAACGCGGAAGAGGGCGTCATTGTAAATGAAAGTGTTTATAAAAATCTTGAAGAAATAAATGAACAGGTACGCCGTGTCAATGAAGTAATGGATGAAATTGCCGCCGCTTCCGAACAACAAACCCATGGTACAGAGCAAATTAACGGGGCAGTAGAACAACTTGACCAGCTTACACAGCAAAATGCCGCGAACTCCGAACAATCAGCGGGTACTGCTGAGGAACTCTCCAGTCAGGCTGCCGAAATGCAGAGTATGGTTGTCGGCTTCAAACTCAGCAAAAATATGTCTGCACCGCTAGTCAATCCGGTACGGAAACCAGCACAAAAAAATTCGAAGAATAAAGCGCCTGTTGAAATTAAATCACCTGCGCACACCAAAACTCCGGAAGAAATTATACCCTTTGATGATTATAATGATGATGACAACGCAATCTTAAATTCATTCTAATAAACGCTGCCTGGCTAACGAAACATTTTATCAGCCTGAATTTCTTGCGCTTTTAGCAAACGCATATAAACTAAAAGCGGATTCCCTGTTTTGGGAGACTAATCCCAAAATTGTTTGAAAAATGACTGTTTAAGATTCGTTCGAATAACGAAATAAAAAAATGCTGCAATTCGACCGGCACATACATAAAGAGTATGATGAAAGGGATGAAGATGAATACTGATGGATCCACAAACATCGGGATAATGGGCTTCATGAAAAGTGGTTTAACGCGGAAATTTATTTTGCCAATGGCGGGAATAATATTAGTCATTCGCATCGTCGCCACCATCATGATCAGTAATACGCAAAGTTCAAATATTCGGGAAACACTCAACCGGCGCGGACAGGGTCTGGTCGATGCAATTTCCGGAATTGGCGCCGAATTTATTATCAATCAGGATTTAACGTCACTGGAAGCGATTGTCGACAATCTTACAAATCAGGATGATGTAATTTGGGCTGTATTCTATGATACAAACAAGCGTCCCCTGACAAAAAAACAAATTCATGGGGATGAGAAGAATTCACTTATTTTTTCCCAGAAAATATACGATAAAGGGTCAGAGGTCGGGACATTGGAACTTGCCTTGTCAACCTTGGCTATGAAATCGGCGCTGTCTAATTTGCAGATATTGATGGCAGTAACAACGTTCATTGTTATACTCGTGACCGTCGGAGTGTTGGCGTGGCTTTTCAGAGTGTTGGTTACAAAACCGTTGCGGGAATTTATTGATATTAGCTGGCTCGTTGCCAAAGGCGATTACAGTCATGAAATTGAGATCGATCAAACTGATGAAATTGGAGAATTAGCGGAGGCGCTCCGACAAATGATAATTGATTTGAAGGATGGGTCGGTTTCTATTAATTCGGCATTTTCCAAAGTGCGTACCGTCGTTGAAGAACTAAAACGAGTTGCCGAACAACTGCAAAACGGTAACATGGATCAACGTGCCCGTGCCGGTGATGCCGAAGGTATTTACAAGGAATTGGTTGATTCGTTTAATGCCTCGATTGATAATTTCTCAAAACCGTTAAAAGAAGCAAGTAATGTTCTGGAACGGCTTGCTCGAAAAGATTTAACATCCCGGATGTCCGGTTACTATCTTGGAGAATATTCACGACTGAAGGAAGCGTTAAACACAGCCATCGATAATCTGGATAGTAGCTTGCAGCAGGTTGCCGTACTTTCCGGGCAAGTAACGTCTGCTTCAGCTCAAATTGGCAATAGCAGCCAAATAGTTGCCGATGGCGCATCATCGCAGGCATCCGCACTGCAGCAAATATCCAGCAGTTTGAAAGAAGTAGCAAATATGACCAAACGGAACACCCAAAACACGCTGGAAACAAAACAGCTTTCCGAAGAAGCCCAATCCGCAACTTCGGAAGGAATGACGAACATGCAGCAGCTATCAAGTGTAATGGATAAAATTAAACAATCTGCCGATGAAACTGGTAAAGTTATTAAAACCATTGACGACATTGCATTCCAAACCAATTTGCTGGCGCTCAATGCAGCAGTTGAAGCAGCCCGTGCTGGCGAGGCAGGCAAAGGTTTTGCGGTGGTTGCTGAAGAAGTTCGTAATCTTGCCATGCGGTCCGCAGATGCCGCAAAGAATACCGCTCATTTAATTGAAGGTTCAGTTAAAAATGCTGAAGACGGTGTTCGCGTAAATGAAATTGTTTTGAAAAATCTTCAGGAAATTCACCAAAAAGTTCAGAGCGTAAATAGCGTTATGGACGAAATTGCCGGCGCTTCGGAATTACAAAGTCAGGGATTAGAACAAATCAGCTCCGGAATTGAACAAATGAATGAAGTTACCCAACGTACCGCAGCAAATTCAGAAGAATCGGCCAGCGCAGCTGAAGAACTGGATTCTCAGGCCGAAAAAATGCGGTCAATGGTAGCAAGTTTTGTCTTGTCGGAAAATGTTAATGGCGATGTTATTTACGAAACAGAAAGCGAAAATTTTGCTTACTAATTCCATGCAGTCAGTGCAAAATTACAGATTATAGAGGAGTTCACCATGAAATTTCTAATTGTTGAAGATGATCCGGTTAGCAGCAAAGTTATGGTACAGCATTTGGCCGCATACGGCAATTGTGAAACCGCCGCTGATGGTGATGAGGCAATTGAATCGTTCCGAAAAGCTTGGAACGAAAATTCACCGTATGACTTGATTACGATGGATATTATGATGCCGCATATGGATGGCCAAAAAGCGCTTCAGAATATCCGCGAACTCGAGCACAAAATGGGTTTGGATGATAACAAGCGGGTTAAAGTAATTATGACAACAGCGTTGGGCAATCCCAAGAATGTCATCGAAGCATTCTACAAAGGGGGCGCAATGGCTTACATCGTGAAACCAATTAAAAAAGAAACTTTATTAAGCGAAATGAAAAAACTTGGTTTTGCCGTCTGATAATGGATTTACAGGGCTATTCATACGACCTAAATTTCTAAAACAAAACTTCGTACGTTATAGTTTTATGTTGTCAACAGGGGTAATTTTCTCCAATTCAGTTTGCACTTCGCAAATGATGATCGTTTAGTTTCAAAGGGACTTGAATGTAATCCGATATTGTAATTTTAGCCTGGATAATTCATTGTAATTCATTAATGAATCCAGATTATTTGAATGTTGCCTGTCCAGTTTCAATAATTTAAATATATTAAGGTAAACAGACTGGGCATGATTTCAAATTCAGTGTATCTAACTCA
>JAFGDW010000221.1 GCA_016931935.1 Candidatus Zhuqueibacterota bacterium
ACGTTACAGCAGACATAATTTCGTTGAATACCAAGAGATTGTTGCCTTCGACACCGTTCGTGTTCCGATGCATCGGAACGGTACGCCTGTGCGAGACGGCAGGCTCAGGCAACGGTTTAACTGATATATGTTCATAATCATTTTTGGATATTAGATGTTTCACGTGAAACAATGTAAATTATGATTAATGTGGAAAAAAAATATAACGTCGTTGTCGTTGGTGCCGGGCATGCTGGTTGCGAAGCCGCGTTGGTCGCTGCGCGCATGGGAATGCAGACGCTATTAATAACAATGGATATTAGTAATGTCGCCAAAATGTCATGTAATCCCGCAATCGGTGGATTAGCGAAGGGCCATTTGGTTCGTGAAATTGACGCGTTGGGTGGTGAAATGGCACTGGCAATTGATGACACCGGTATTCAGTTTCGAATGCTCAATAAATCAAAAGGACCTGCTGTTTGGTCACCACGTGCACAAGCTGATCGAATACAATATTCGCTATGTATGTTGAAAGCCATCGAATCACAACCAAAGCTTGAATTAAAACAATCCATGGTAGTGGATCTGATTGTCGACGATAATCGGATAGTTGGTGTGAAATTATTTACAGGTAGTGAAGTAAAGTGTGATGCCGTCATTCTTACGAACGGAACATTTCTAAATGGATTGATACATATTGGCATGTTTCATTATGAAGGTGGTCGCGCTGGTGAATTTCCTGCCAAAGGATTGACAGAGAATTTACAGAAATTGGGTTTTCGCTCTGGTCGGTTAAAGACCGGAACTCCGCCACGAATAGATGGAAGGACCATTGATTTTTCAAAGACGACAATTCAGCCTGGCGACGAAATTCCTCAACCGTTTTCGTATCAGACTCAAAAAATCGAGCGCAACCAGGTTCCGTGTTATTTAACGACCACCACAGATGTGACCCATAAAATTATACACTCCGGATTTGATCGTTCTCCAATGTTTACCGGAAAAATAGTCGGAATCGGTCCACGATATTGTCCTTCTATCGAAACAAAAATTGATAGATTTCCCGATCGATCTGGTCATCAGATTTATCTTGAACCAGAGGGATTGAATACATCTGAGTATTACGTAAATGGTTTCGCGACAAGCTTACCGGAAGATATTCAGATTCGGGCGTTGCGTACGATTCCGGGTTTGGAAAATGTAGAGATAATGCGATTAGGGTATGCGATCGAATATGATTTTTTTTATCCGGATCAGTTGAAGCCGACATTGGAAACAAAACGAATTCATAATCTATTTTTCGCAGGGCAAATAAATGGTACATCTGGGTATGAAGAAGCAGCAGCACTTGGATTGATGGCTGGAATAAATGCGTCACTCAATCTTCAAAATAAAGAGCCGTTTGTACTTAAACGAGATCAGGCTTATATTGGTGTTTTAATTGATGACCTTGTGACGAAGGAAATTGAAGAACCGTACCGTATGTTTACATCACTTGCAGAATACCGATTATTACTTCGCCAGGATAATGCTGATTTACGACTTACGGATATTGGTTATCAATTTGGGCTAATAAGTGATGAACGCTATTTAAATTTTAAACAGAAAAAACAACTGATAAATCAATATATTGATGAATTAAAGAAAATCCGGATTGATTTAGATATAATAAATCCTTTTTTGGAAACACAACAAAGTTCACTGTTGAATGAAAAAGAAAGTATTTATGTATTGTTGAGACGTCCCGAACTTGATGTTCAGTTGATGATCGATATTGTTGATATTCCCTTATTTAAAGAATTGAAAAATGGTAATCCATTTTATAAGGATGTAGCACGGCAGATTGAAATTGAAATTAAATATGAAGGCTATCTCGATCGTCAGCGCATGCAAATTGAGAAAAGCTCTAAATTTGATGATCAACGAATTCCGGATGAGTTTGATTATACGAAGATAGTTACGTTATCGACAGAGGCTAAAGAAAAATTGAATCGGATTCAGCCAAAATCAATTGGGCAGGCATCACGTATTGCCGGTGTTTCTCCATCTGATATTGCAACGATTATGATAATGCTCAAACGACATCAAAATGTTTCACGTGAAACATCGGATGGTAATAAGTGAACTTTGATATAATTGAAAAGCAAATAGAAGTTCTTGCTACTCAAGAAAACAAATATTCAAGGCTGATAAATGCTAATGTGGTTCCTTTTTTTGAACAATATTATCGCGAGCTTATTGACTGGAATCAAAAAATTAATCTAATTTCCAGGAAAGATCATGACCGAATTGTTTGTAAGCATTTTGTAGAATCGCTATCAATTTTACATGTTGCTGGTATTAAAAAGTCAGCACGGATAATTGATGTCGGTACCGGCGCAGGATTTCCAGGTATTCCAATCAAGATTATTCGGCCCGATATTGATATGACATTGTTGGATTCAAAACGAAATAAAATGATTTTTTTAGGGCAACTTATCTCAGTGCTTGGTCTTTCCAATATTTCACTTGTTAATGAAAGAGCGGAAAATATAATTGGTGAATCCGATTACAGATGTCGCTTCGATATTGTTATTGCAAGGGCCGTTACAAATTTATCCACTTTGTGGAAATGGGCCGGAATACTGTTGAAAGAAAATGGATTTTTATTAGCGTTAAAAGGCAATAATATTATTGATGAAATTAGAACGGCACCGGATTTGCAAGAAAGTTGTTTGCAGGTGATTCCTGTTGTGAATCAATTTATTGACGAACAAAGAGAGTTAGTGGTTGTGAAGATTGATAAAAAAAGTTGATGGGTAGGTGGTTGTGTGTCGAATGATATATATAATAATATTCTTAATTTAGTAACAGAAAGTAATAATCCGGCTTCGCTGGATATTGATTTAAAATCAGTACTGGAAATTCTTCACATTATTAATTCTGAAGATAAAACCGTTCCATATGCAGTTGAATGTGAAATTCCATATATTGCAAACGCCATTGATATAATTGTGAATGCTTTCCAAAATAATGGCCGTCTTTTTTATGTCGGTGCAGGAACGAGTGGACGGATTGGTGTTTTGGATGCATCAGAAATTCCTCCGACGTTTGGGACAGATATTAATCAAGTGAGGGGTATTATTGCCGGCGGGCACGATGCAATTTATTGCGCACAGGAAGGTGCTGAAGATAAGGAAAAACAGGGCGCAATCGATATTATTGAAAATGGAATTACTGTCAAGGATGTTGTTTGTGGAATTAGCGCCAGTAAACGAACGCCATATGTTCTTGGTGCGATTAAAAAAGCAAAATTGTTAGGGGCAAAAACAATATATCTGACATGTAGTCCGCGTTCAGAAATTGATATTGATGTGGATGTAATGATCTGTCCTGTCGTAGGGCCCGAGGTGGTTCGGGGTTCGACCCGTATGAAAGCTGGTACTGCTCAAAAACTTGTCTTGAACATGATTACAACCACCGTCATGATCCAGCTTGGCAAAGTGTACAATAATATGATGGTTGATTTGCAGATGACTTCACAAAAGCTTGTTGAACGTTCTAAAAGTACAATTATTTTAGCGACAGGTGTGGATTATGAAACGGCAAGTCGATACCTGGATTTAGCGAATGGTCACGTGAAGACAGCGATTGTTATGATTCTGAAAAATGTAAATTTTGATGAAGCCAAAGTCCGGCTTCAACGAAGTAATGGTTTTGTGAGAAAAGCATTGGAATGATATAAAATGAAGTTAGATCCGATTACATCGGAAATTGTTCAATCCGAAACGCTTCAAAATTTCCGCACCCGGTTAGTAAATGGTCAGCATATTTTTGTTAAAGGTCTGACTGGTTCGGTAAAGTCATTAGTATTATCCTGGCTTTATCAAACGGATTTTCGACGAATTTTATATATTGGACATGATGAGAATGAGATTGATATAATAAAGGAAGATTTGAATGAACTTGTCGGATCATCTCATATTGCATATTTCTCTGTCCAAAAAGAGCAACCATATGATGCGATATACGTCGACCATGTTCGTAAAGGATTGTACCAGGATGCTGTTGAAAAAATTATTCATCAAAATGAATATATTTCCTTAATTTCATCAAAAACAATATTTAAGAAACTTGCACCGAAAGAATATTTTGAAAAACAGAAAGTTGTGGTTAAAGTTAGCGAAGTCTATGATTTTGATGTGTTTAAATATTGTTTAAATGAATTAGGTTTTTCCCGCGAATCAATGGTTGAAAACCCCGGAGATATGAGTATTCGTGGTGGAATTGTCGATGTGTTTCCATTCTCAAATGAGCATCCAATTCGCCTGGAATTTTGGGGCGATACTGTGGAATCAATCCGGGAATTTAATGTCGCTTCACAACGCTCACTTCGGGAAATAAATCAGCTTATTTTGTTTCCGCAATATCCCCATGAATTTCGAACCGATGATATATTAAACTTCGTACCGCTTCTAAAATACTTTCCAAAAGACACACTCGTTTTTATTGATGAACCCGAATTGGTTATGAATGAAATGGATGCTGCATTTCATGATGCATCGGATATTTATCACAACAAGGCAAAATATCATGATTTTCCACCACCGGAAAAATTGTTTCAAACGTGGGAGGAATTAAATTATGATTTAGTGAACTTTAAAAGGGTCAATCTCGGAGGACTATCGGAAAGCGAACACGACGTTATTGATATTGGCACACTGCCTCAACAAACGTTTAGAGGAAATTTTAAAATTTTTAAACAGTATTTTGATAGACTTCTAACATCAAATGAAAAGATTCAGCCCAGAGCATTTTTCTTGTGTGATGGTCCGGATCAAATTTCGCGGCTTGATGAAATTATGAGCGACGCAAATATTCCGGTTTCAAAAATACAATTTATTGTTAATCCATTATCGACAGGCTTTTTAATGCCGGAATTGAATTTACATGTATTTACAGAAAATGAATTCTTCGGACGTATCAAAAAATGGCATAAGCATAAGCATTTTAAATCCGGATTGACATATCGTCAACTGCAATCGCTCGTAACAGGAGATTTTGTTGTTCATGTCGATCATGGAATAGGTGTTTATCGTGGATTGGAGAAAATACAAGTTGGCGGCAATGAGCGCGAATGCCTGATGCTTGAATATCGGGAAGGTGATCTAGTATATGTTCCACTCGAAAAAATGAACCGTGTGCAGAAGTATTCAGCCAAAGAAGGCGTTGTTCCTCAAATTTCAAAATTAGGCAGTCAGGATTGGGAACGGCTGAAAAATCGGACAAAAAAACGAATTAAAGATATTGCCGGAGAATTAATCGAATTATATGCAAAACGGAAAAAGGAACAAGGATATCCTTTTTCTAAAGACACATTGTGGCAACGGGAATTGGAGGCATCGTTTCCGTATGAAGACACTCCTGATCAAGCACGGGCAACGGATGAAATAAAACAGGATATGGAATCTGCCAGTCCGATGGAACGGCTTGTATGCGGTGATGTGGGATATGGTAAAACGGAAGTTGCGTTACGAGCGGCATTTAAGGCCATAAACAATAATAAACAGGTCGCGATTCTTGTTCCAACGACAGTCTTGGCAATCCAGCACTATAATACATTCCGTGAACGATTGACACAGTTCCCGGTGAAGGTGGAAATGTTATCGCGGTTTCGATCGACTGTGGAACAACGAAAAATAATTGAGTGGCTGAAAGAAGGCAAAGTCGATATTATCATCGGTACCCATAGATTACTTTCAAAAGATGTTGTTTTTTATGATTTAGGTTTGGTTGTGATTGACGAAGAACAACGGTTTGGAGTCAGTCAAAAAGAAAAACTCAAAAAGTTTAAAACCAATGTTGATATTCTCACAATGACGGCAACGCCAATACCTCGAACGTTAAATCTTTCACTGCTTGGGGTTCGCGATATGTCACTCATCACGACGCCTCCACAGGGACGTCAACCAATTCACACGGAAGTAATTCCTTTTAATAATGAAATTATTCGATCGGCAATACTCAAGGAAGTAGAACGGGGAGGACAAATCTATTTTGTTCATAACAGGGTTCAGTCAATTTATTCAATTGCGAATCTTCTGAAACGACTTGTACCGGAAGTTACATTTGTGGTTGCACACGGTCAGATGGAAGGTAATAAGCTTGAAAAAATAATGGGGGATTTTGCGCTTCGAAAATATGATTGTTTGATTGCGACGATGATTATTGAAAATGGATTAGATATTCCCAATGTAAATACCCTCATTATAAATCGTGCGGATCGGTTCGGTGTATCACAATTGTATCAATTACGTGGACGGGTTGGCCGATCGTCTCAGCATGCGTATGCATATTTGATTGCTCCCCCGCTACGGCATCTGTCGCCAGAAGCAATAAAACGGCTACGAACGATTGAAGAATTTACCGAACTTGGTTCCGGATTACAAATTGCAATGCGTGATTTGCAAATTCGAGGTGCAGGCAATATTCTTGGTGCGGAGCAAAGTGGATCGATCGGATCACTGGGTTTTGATTTGTATTGCAAAATAATTGATGAGGCGGTCGCTGAATTAAAAGAATCGGCGAGTAATATGGGGGGTATGAATAAAGAAATACCCGACACTAAGGTTGAAATTAAGTTTGATGCCTACTTACCGGAGAAATTTGTCGAGCAAGCAGAAGAACGTGTCAATATTTATAAGCGAATAACAGATATTCGAACACTCGACAAACTATCAGAACTTGCAGAAGAATTGCGCGATCGTTTTGGACCGTTACCAGAGACCGCACAAAACTTAATTTCACTCGTTCAGTTCAAACTCATGGGGAATAATTTGTCACTAAAAAATATTTCAATTAATAACAAATACTTAAACGTTAGTTTCCATCCTGAAGTCGTTGATGAAAATCGGGAACTTCTCCAGCAGAGATTGGTTACTATAGTTGACAATGCAAAATATCCTTTTACATTTGTGCAAGGAAAAAACGGAGATTTCGGAATTCGGATTACAATTCCGGGCAACGAAAAAGAACCCCTGTCTTTCTCGAAAAACTTCTTGCAAAGTATCATGTAAATCCTTAAATTTTCCAATACTCACTATCACAGGTCGAAATATTCGGGAGGAATGAATGAAACACAATTACAAACCATCGGTACATTTTCTTATAAGTTTGTCTTTGGCAGGTGTGCTTTTTCTGTCATCTTGTGGAAAAGAAGGAAATAAACCTGTGGCGCGCGTGGGCGGAAGAACGATAACAGTTGATGAATTTAAAAATGCTTTTTCTCGTGGAAAAAGTGATGAAGTACTGGAAAAATCGACTTTGCAGGAAAAACTGGATTTTTTAGATAACATGATCCAAAAGGAATTAGAAATTGTAAGTGCATATCAAAAAGGAATGCAAAACGATGCAGATGTTGTGGATAAAGTGAAAATTCATGAAGAGAAACTAATTGTACAACAGCTAATTGAGCATGAGATAATTGACAAAAACATCTCGGAATCAGAGCTTCGAAATGATTATAAAAATATGGGCAGACATCTACAGGTGATGGAAATAATCCTGGAATATCCACCTAATCCAAAAGAGCGGGAAAATTCTATTATACCCCAAAAATTAAAATTGCTTGAGCAAGAAATACAAAAGGGAGTGCCATTTAATAAATTGGCTGAAAAATATTCTATGGAAACTCGTGCCGATCTCAAAGGAGTGGCAAAAACGTACAAATGGAGTGTATTTAATTCACAGGATTCGGTTTATATAACGGCGTTTTCAATGAAGAAGGGTGAAATTTCCCGGCCGATCAAAACGGCAAAAGGGATAAAAGTAATCCAATTGGTAGATGATAAAGATGTGAGCCAACCCGCTTATGAAGACGAGAAAGATAAAATTAAACGTGATATCGTACAGTTGCGGGGACGTGAATTAGAGCAAAAATATTATGAATGGTTGGATGGCCTGCAGAAAAAGTATGGAACTACAGAAGTAGAAGAAAATATTAAAACTTTTATTAATGTTGTCTCGGATAGTTCTGATGTTACAAAAAATGCCAAGGAAGCCCGGGATTTGGAAAATTTGTTTACGAAAGAACAAATAGGGCTTGAATTGATCCGTTTTAATGATGGTGGCAGTATTACTGTAAAGCAATTATTCGAAGAAATTTCTCGATATCCTTCCCGGCGACGACCATTGTTAGGATCAGAGAAGGAGCTAAAAAATTTCTTAACGACCCAGATACGTAAGTATGTATTAATTGCGGAAGCTAAAGCGCAACACATGGAAAAGAATAAAATTGTGAAAGAGCAATTAAAAACGTATACGGAAAGTGTTATGCAAAGCAAAATTGTAAAGATGGAAGTGGATGATAAAATTGAAGTGAATGAAGAAAAAAAGAAAGAATATTTTGAACAGCATCGTGATGAGTTTATGTTACCGGAAAAACGTGAAGTACAGGAAATTTTAATTTCAGATGAAAAAGTTGCACAGGATGTTGTAAGACGCGCAAAGGCGGGGGAAAATTTTGATAAGCTAGCTGAAAAATATAATGAGCGAAATTACACAAAAAAGAAAATGGGAAATCGTGGTTACATTCAACGATCGATGCCCAATATTGGTGATCCTGCGTTTGAATTAAAGGCAAAACAAGTTGCTGGTCCGATTAAAAACGGAAAAAAATGGTCGGTAATTAAAGTGTTGGATATTCGGCCAGCCGTCCCCCGTTCATATGAAGAAGCTGAAGGATTTATCGATTCAAAATTTCGGCGCGAAGTTAAAGACGAACGTACCAAAGAATGGATGGATGAACTTAAAAAAAATATTGATGTGACAATCTTTCAAAATCGATTGGACAATACCTATGCAGAACTACGGGAAGAAGACTAGGCTTCGGGTAGATATTTGTAACACGTGTTTGAGATTTGTATCGCTACTATTGATAGTTGTATTTTGTTTCGGCTGTTCCAAAAAGGATGCGCATGTAACGCAAAACGTAGTTCTGCGTGTCGGCACCGATGTACTAACTTTAGATGAAATCCAAAAGCAAGTACCCCTCGAAAAATATTCAACTTTAACGCGTGAACAGGTCGCTAATTATGTACAAGTGTGGCTGGAAAAAGAATTGCTGGTGCAGGAGGCATATCGCACAGGATTGGATAAGCATCCGGATCTGCCAGCAGTTCTTAAGCAAGCTGAACGTGACTTCCTGGTTAATTTATTAATCGATTCCGTGTATTCAAAGGATGTTTATGTACCTGAACAGGAAATGATCAATTACTACGAACGAAATAAAGAAAATTATGATCGATCTGAAAATGAAATCCATACATTATGTATTTTGGTAGATGATGAAAAAGTTGCCTATGAAGCCAGAAGACGAATTTTACGCGGAGAAGATTTTGAACAAGTTGCGAAAGAAGTGTCTATAGACTATGCACGTCGCAATCGAATTGATATGGGTTATTTTAAACCAAGTGAAGTTGTGCCGGAAATTGCACGTCACGTTTTTGATTACAAAGTTGGTTCCGTCACATCGGTAATCAAATCCGACTTTGGATATCATATTTTCAAAATATTGGACCGTCGAAATTCTCATACAGTAAAAGATTATGAAGAAGTAAAGGACGAGATAAGAAACAATATCATTGCTGATCGAAAAACAGAACGTTATCAAAATTATATTACCAGTCTCAAAAGTAATGTTGAAATTGTCAGCAATTATGGATTGTTGAATCAATTATTTAATGATGACAAGCCGCCTCAACAAATCCAAAAAGTACCACCGGTGGCTGAATCAAATATGGAGCACTCGAATGATTAAAAAGTATTTATTCATTGGTATAATATTAATATCTGTTGTTCCAGCGTATGGGCAACAAGTGTTGGATAAAGTACTTGCGATTGTGGATGATGACATTATCCTGCAATCGGAACTCATGCAATTAGCAGTAAATTATGCGTTGCAGTCAAACATCAATCCTCAAGCAAATCCAACTGAGTTGGAAAAATTGCAAAATCAGGTTTTGGATAACATGATCACTCAAAAAATATTGTTAGCCAAAGCAGAGGATGATACAGTGGAAGTGAGTGAGCGCGAGGTTGATAATGTTCTTGATGAACAAATAGATCGGATGATCGAACAATTGGGATCTGTTGAAAAAGTTGAAGAATATCTTGGTTCAACGATCAGTAAAATCAAGCGCGATTTTCGAACTGAAGTTGAAGATAATTTAAAAGTGGAGCAACTTAAACGGCAAAAATTGCAGACGATACAAATATCCCGTCGTGAAGTTCAGGAATTTTATGAAAATAATCTTGACAGTTTACCGGATTTAAAGGAAACAGTAGATATAAGTCATATTCTTATTCAAGTAAAGCCAGGAGCTGAGGGCGAAGCTAAAGCCCGCAAGCAAATTGATGATTTATTGGTCAGGGTTAAAAACGGAGAAGATTTTGCTGAACTGGCTCGCAAATATTCTGAAGACCCGGGATCTAAAAATCGTGGTGGCGAATTAGGCTTTTTTCAGCGAGGTGAGTTTGTCCGCGAATTTGAAGAGGTCGCTTTCAACTTGCAACCCGGAGAAATCTCTGATGTTGTAAAATCCGAACATGGTTTCCATATTATTCTAATGATTGAGCGGCGTGGAGAAAAAATAAATGTCCGTCATATTTTGATACGATTAGTAGCGACTCCGGAAGATGCAGAAGCAACCGAGAAAAAAGTGCGGGAAATTCGACAAATGCTAAATGAACCAGGCGCGGATTTTGCAGAAATTGCTAAAAAGTACTCGGACGATGCCACGACTCGTGATCAAGGCGGCCATCTTGGACAATTTCAACTGGATGAAATGCAGGAACCCGAATTTAAACGCGTGATCGCGGGAATGGACCCCGGAGAAATTTCCGAGCCATTTCAGACACGATTTGGATGGCACATTCTTAAATTGAACAGTCGTGAAGACGCCCGGGAACTTACAATTGACAAAGATTGGGAGCAGGTTGAGCGCTGGGCATTGAACCATAAACAACAGGAAGTGTTTAAGAATTGGGTCAGTGAATTGAAAAAGGATACATTTGTCGATATTAAAAAATGATGAATAATAACATAAACTTTAAATAGCGACGTTATGTGTCGCTATTTTTTTTCAATTATGAAGGTGATATGTGTGGAAATACTGTCCTAAACTAAGGTTATACATCATTGGAAGTGTTTTTTTGATGTTGATATTCGCTATCCGGGTAGATCGATTAATGGGGCAAAGTGAATTTACAATTGCTCGCTTGAAATATCGGGGCGGTGGTGACTGGTATAACGATCCGACGGCCATACCCAATTTATTGAATTTTGTAAAGCAAAATACACTCATTCAAACGGCGCAGGATGAAAAAAAATTGACATTACTTTCCGAAGAACTATTTACCTACCCGATGCTTTTTATTACCGGTCATGGTAAAATGGTATTTTCTGATGAAGAAGTCAAGAATCTCCGGACGTATTTAATGAACGGTGGATTTCTATATGCAGATGATGATTATGGAATGGATGAGTTTTTTCGGGCTGCGATAAAAAAGGCCTTTCCTGATAAAGAACTTGTGGAAATTCCTTTTTCTCACCCGATTTATCATTGCCATTACGATTTTCCGACAGGTCCCCCCAAAATACATGAGCATGATGGTGGACCCCCGAAAGCGTTTGGCTTATTTCATGAAAGTCGACTGATCCTTTATTATACATTTAACACCAATATTTCTGATGGTTGGCCGGATGCTGATGTCCATGGAAACCCGGAGGATGTTCGATTAAAGGCATTTAAAATGGGTACAAATATTGTTGTTTATGCATTGCTAAATTGAAAGAGTACGAGTATATTTATTACATCGCTTTTCGGTGAAAAGAACTTGTTGTAATGTCATATATAAAAGGTATGCTTCGACACCATTTGTAACGTGAATAGCGACGGCGCGACGCAGCGAAACAACAGGTTCAGCATATGTTTCCTGAGCTTGTCGAAGGGAACAATTGAACAATTTATAAATTTGACACAACACTAAAAAAGCACGTGAATACAACTTACTTAACGGGAACCCTTTTCCTTATACTATGTCCGGTCGATTAGGTTGGAAATATTGCAACGGGTTGTGAAATGTAAAATGTGGTTACAACGTGGCGGAATGCATCATGGAGCGGAATTCAACAAATATTGAATATAATTTTTTTTTAAAACGCCTGCAGCGAGTGCGGAATCATGAAAAGATGATTTCACTTTTTGCCGGTTTATTACGGTTTGTGGCGTGGTCGGCGGGAATCCTTCTGTTGTTTCTCACCTTTGAATGGATATTTCAATTTGACCAATATAGTCGTATCGTTATCGATATCAGTGCGGTTGTTGCAATAATGGTGATTGCACTGTATCATGTTGGGCTTCCAGTCTTTCGGATTTTGTTCAGATATTATCATCCGTCGCTGGACAATGTTGCCATGCGTGTTGGTGAAATCTTTCCGGCAGTACGTGACCGCCTGGTAAATGCACTTCAGGTATATCGTAATTATTCAGAAAATAAGGATCATTACGCTCCCGATCTGGTACGGCTGGCGTTGGATCGGGTACACGAGCAAACAAAAGACCTGGATTTCTTCGCAATTGTAAATCGAAAACCGATTAGTAGAGGTGCGTTGCAACTTATCGGGACAATGGTGATAGTTGTGCCGCTTCTGGCTGGTTTTCGTACATCGTATCGACTTGCTGTCGAACGGTTATTACACCCTTCAAAAGAATTTCAATCTGAATTACCGTTTAAATTGTCAATTTTGCCCGGTAATACACAAATTCTCAAGGATGAAAATGTTGATATAAAAATTAGTGGCGAGGGAAGCATTCCATCAACATTGCATTTGCATGTGAAAAATGTGGCCACAGGTTATGAAAACGTGGTTGATTTGACAAACCGGCAAAATAAATTTTTTTACACGCTGGAACGTGTAAAAGATTCCACACAATATTATGTGACGGCTCCCAATTTCGTATCCTATACCCATTCCATTAAAGTTGTGGAACTTCCGATGGTTCGGCATTTGCAGGTTCGATTGAATTATCCTGCCTATTCACGTTTGGAACAGCAATTCCTCGATGACAATGTCGGCGATATTACAGCGCTTAAAGGCACTCGTGCATATATTCATTTGGAAGCGAACAAACAAATTGAAAAGGCAGAGTTGATATTCGAGCGCTCAGCAGCGAAAGCATTGGATGTTCATGGTACGACAGCGGATGTTCGATTTACGATAAATAACGATGACATTTATTCGGTAAAGCTATCCGATCGGAATGCCTATGAAAATCAAAATCCGATTGCATATCGAATTCAGGTTGTTGATGATAATTCACCTCTTATTCGCATTACTGAACCGGGGGAAGATGTGGATATTTCCGATGATATGCAACTCCCGATTCGAATTGAAGCGGAAGACGATTTTGGATTTAACGATTTAAAATTTTATTATCGTCTGTTGAAATCGAATTTTACAGCCGACACCACAACCAGAAATTTTGAATTGACACTCGAGAATCGGCAGATTGAAAAATTGACGCATACGTTTATTTGGGACTTATCAGATTTAAATTTATACCCGGAGGATATTGTTGCTTACTACGCAATTATCAGAGATAACGATACTGTCTCTGGTCCGAAACCGGCACGTAGTTTAACGTATCATGTTCGCTTTCCTTCAATTTTAGAAATGTATGATGAAGTGGAAAAAGAACAGGATATGACATACGAGTCGGTGGAAGGCATGTACGAGCAAAGTAAGGAATTAAAAGAGAAATTATCTGATTTGGTTCAGGAAATGAAGAAGGACCCCAATTTAAATTGGGAAGAGCAAAAGCAACTGGAAGATGCCGTAAAAACCCAACAGGAATTGCAGCAAACCCTGCAGAATGTTGAGCAGCAGTTGGATGAAATGATCCGACAGATGGAAAAGAATGATTTGATGAGTGTTGAAACTTTGAAAAAATACATGGAGCTGCAAAATTTAATTCAGGAGATGATGACGGATGAATTAAAACAGGCCATGGAAGAGCTGCAAAAGGCTATGGAAAACGTAGACCCGGACCAGCTAAAACAGGCTGTAGAAAATCTGGACATTAATCAGGAAGAATTCCTGAAAAATATTGAAAAAACACTTTCATTATTAAAACGTTTACAGGCAGAACAGAAACTGGACGAAGTTGCAAAAAAAGTAGAATCGATGCTGGAGCAGCAAAATGATATTAATCAAAAGGCAGGCGAAGCAGATCAAACATCCAAAGATCAATTAGCAGGTGAGCAACAAAAACTTGAGCAGGATGCAGCATCGCTTGAAAAAGATCTTTCTAAATTACAACAAACGATGAATGAGTTTTCCGATATGCCGACTGAGGATTTGCAAAACACCCAAGACATGATGCAAGACCAGCAACTCATGGCTAATATGAATCAGGCAAAACAGCAGTTTCAGCAGGGAAATTTTCAAAAGGGCCAGCAATCCGGGCAGAAGTCGCAACAGACACTTTCTCAAATGATGTCATCGCTTCAAATGGCCAAGCAAAAAATGTTACAACAGCAAAAGGATGAAATTTTAGCTGAAATGCGACGTATGAATCATGATTTATTGCAGCTATCCAAAAAACAGGAAGATGTAATGGAGTCGACCAAATCTTTAGGTGAAAACAGTACTCATATCGAGGAAATGGCTGACAGTCAGCAGGATTTGGTGAATGGTTTACAGCGCGTGACGAATCAAGCCGGAAAAATGGAAAATAAATCATTTTTTATGACTCCGCAAATAACACGATCAATCGGCAGTTCATTAATGAACATGCAAAATTCAATCGGTAATATCGAAGCGCGAAACATGCCGCGGGCAGCTCGTGATCAGGGGCATGCAATGGCGGCGCTAAATGATGCTGTGAAACAGATTTTTGATGCAATGCAACAGTTGTCTTCTGCCCAATCCAGTTCCGGCTTGCAGAACATGATGCAGCAAATGTCGCAGATGGCGCAACAACAGCAGGGGATAAATCAACAGACCATGCAGCTTGGTATGGGACAATTAATGACTATGGAGCAGCAAGCAGCGATGGCACGATTGGCCGCTCAGCAGGCAGCGCTTAAAAAATCGATGGAGCAACTGGCACAAGAATATGGTGGCCGGTCCGATGTTCTTGGAGACTTGAATCAGATTGCAAAGGATATGGATGATGTCGCCAGGGATCTTAAAGGCCAGAATTTAACGCGGCAAACATATAATCGTCAACGGCGGATATTATCCCGACTGTTGGATGCGCAAAAATCCATGCAACGGCGGGAATATAGCAAAAAACGACAAGCTGAAACAGGCAAATATTACATTGCAAAAAATCCGGGAATGTTACCGGCGAATCTTGGTGAACGCAATTTGCAATTTCGACAGGATATTTTGAAAGCGATGAAAGAAGGGTACACAAAAGATTATCAGGAATTAATAAAAAAGTACTTTGAGGCGTTAGTGAATGAAGGCGAGCAGGATAATTAAATTAATGGGCATTGCGTTATTTTTCGCATTTCAGGTATCCGCCCAACAGCAGCGCATGGATAATAAACAGATGCGTCAGCTTGAACGTGTTGCGGCTAATTACGAGGCAAGCGGGAAATATAATGATGCGCTTCAATTATATCAGCGATTATGGGATCGCGCTCCGGATAACATTGGCTATTATCGCGGCGTGAAAGATAATCTGATCAGGCAAAAGCAATTTAATGAAGCAGTACTTACTGTAAAAAAAATGATTGGCATTCGCCCGGAACCATTTGTTGAAGCCGATTTGGGAGAAGTTTACTATATAGCCAACCAGGAAGATCAGGCATTTCGTGAATGGAACGCTATTCTTGAAAGACAGAAAAATAATCCGGCTGCTTTTCAGGCGGTGGCCAATGTAATGGTGGCAAATAGGCTGGTCGATGAGGCAATAGAAGTATATAAAAAGGGCCGTGAACTAATTTCGAGTCGGGATATTTTCGTGTTGGAATTAGCAAATCTGTATCACTCGAAACTGGATTACCTAAATGCCACGGAAATGTATATTGAATATTTGCGGTACAAACCGGATCGATTTAGTTTTGTGGAAAGTCAGATAGGTCGGTTAGCAAAAAACATTGAAGAATGGCAACCAATCGCCAAAATTATTCAGAAGCAAATTGCGCGCGACAGTGAAAATACGCAATGGCGAAAACTACTTGCCAGTCTTTACATGCAATTTGCTGAATATGAACTGGCATTTCAACAATATGAGTACATCGATGGCCATGAAGATAAATCCAATGATCGTAAACGAAAACGCTGGGGTCAGGAACTATTTCGTTTTGGACAGAGCGCCCTACAGGATGGTGCATTTGAATATGCGGAAAAAGCCTTTCGGTTAGTGATTGAACGTTATCCTGATTCCGCGGTTGTTCCCGATGCAATGGTGGGAATGGCTGAAGCAACCGAGCGGCAAAGGAAATACGGAGAGGCATTTCGAATATACACAGATGTTGTCAATACATATCCGCAACGGGATCAAACGCGACAAGCATATTTCCGAATCGGTGATATTCAACTGAATGTGTTGCATCAACCCGATGACGCACGAAAAACATATTTAAAAATTCTTGATCAGTTCTCAGTTGGTAATGATAGCTATTTTGCACGATTCAAAATTGCCCAGTGTGACATCCGTCGCGGAGATATTGCGGAAGCCAAACGTTCATATCAACAGGTTATATTGTCGCGGGAGTCATCAGATGAAATAAAAGCCCAGGCAACGTTCTACCAATCCCTGGTTGATTTTTGGCAGGGTGACTTTCAATTGGCATTAAAAAAACTTAATACTATTTCAGCAGTGAATACCGTACAAGATCATGAACGTGGTTTGTTCGTTAACGATGCGTTGGAATTATTCATGTTTATAAATGAACACCAAAAAGATTCAACTGCCTTACGTTCGTTTGCCCGGGCTGAATTGTTTATAGAGCAGAACAAACTTGATTCGGCGCTGACCAAGCTTTATTCCCTAAAGGCACAATCACCACCATCTTCACTAATAGATGTCGCTTTATTCCAAATTGGGCATGTAGAATTTTCCATCGGGAATTATCAGAAATCAATGAGTGCGTACAATGAAATAATTGATACGTTTCCACAAAGTATTTATTGTGACATGGCGCAGCAGGCAATTGGTAATGTTTATGAGCAGGGATTCGGCGATATTCCGAAGGCAATCGATGCATACGAAAAAGTGTTGATCAATTATCCCAATAGTATGCTAATTGAAGATATCCGCCGAAAAATTCGCGAGCTTGAACTGGTGGGATCGTAAAACAGAAACTTATAAATGAGAAGTTACATTGTTCCGTGGTTGTATCAAAAATTTGAAAATGTAAGAATTCTTCATGCTGAGCGAAGTCGAAGCATATTATTTTGTGTGTTTTAAAATCTTTCAACGGAGTATTATCCTGAGTTTGACGAAGGACTAAAGATGAGGCAGGACATGACTTTTGACATCGTTATCGGAATTTAGTACTGATGCTCTGCGTCCACTTGTTGCAAATCGGAAGTTGAGGTGTTTGAATGAAAAAAATATTAATAACGTTGATGTTGTTTGTGACATTTGTATCATCAGCATGGTCACAGAAAATCCTGATATACATGGACCTGCAACAACATTATCATCTTAAAGCGTACGGGATTGCCTTTTGGACATTACAGCAGGGAATTAATGTCGAATGGCTGCTTAATTATCGTGGTGGTTCGTTTATGATGGAAGATCAACCAATGATTGAGCGGGAATTACGTGTGAGAGGCGTAAGTTTCAGCACGATCAGCAACGCGGAAGCATCCCAGATTTACGCGACCATCGAAGCGAATAACATGGAAAATGTGTTGCTGGAGAAAGCACCGGAAATTGCTATTTATCAACCCCCAAAAGAAAGCAAATGGGATGATGCCGTTGCCCTGGCGTTGAGTTATGCCGAAGTTCCGTATACCAAGCTATGGGACAAGGAAGTACTCTCAGGCGAATTGAATAAATACGATTGGTTGCACCTGCATCATGAAGATTTTACCGGTCAATATGGGAAGTTTTACCGCAGTTTTCGTAATGCACCATGGTACATCGAGATGGTAAAAACCAGCGAAGATCTGGCGCATGAATTTGGTTATAAAAAGGTATCCAAAGAAAAACTCGCAGTCGCGAAAATGATCAAGGAATTTGTGTTGAATGGTGGATTTCTGTTTGCCATGTGTTCAGCAACCGACGCGTTAGATATTGCACTGGCGGCAGAAAACACGGATATTGTGGGAAGTGTGCTGGATGGCGATCCAGTTGATCCTGATTATGCGTCCAAGCTGGATTATTCTAAATCACTGGCGTTTGAAAATTTTAAACTCATCACCGATCCGATGGTGTATGAATTTTCAGATATCGATGTCCCCCCAAGCAATGCGCCAAGTTTGCGCAGTCCGGAAGCCGATTATTTCACTCTATTTGAATTTTCGGCTAAATACGATCCGGTACCGGCAATGCTTACTCAAAATCATGTCGCGATCGTCAAAGGATTTATGGGACAGACGACCGGCTTCAAAAAGTCAACAATTAAAAAACACATCACCATTCTTGCCGAAGCCGAAGGAACCGATCAGGTGAAATATTTGCACGGTAATCTCGGACGTGGCACGTTTACTTATTACGCGGGACACGATCCTGAAGATTATCAGCATTTTGTCGGAGATCCACAAACACAGTTATCGCTTCACAAAAACTCTCCGGGATATAGGCTTATTTTGAATAATATTTTGTTTCCGGCAGCAAAAAAGAAGTTGAGAAAAACCTAATTTTAAAAAAATGGAGAAAGGATAACCGGACAAGTGACTTCACCTTTCCACCCATTAAAAATCATCGACTGTATCGGATTCTTAAATAATTTGCATATTGTTTGACTAAAACCCACACAGAATTTCCGAAGGAGCTACACAAACATGACTAAGATGATGAAGTTTAAGGTTGATACACGATCAACGGTTGAATTGGTAAAAATTACTTCCCAGGTGCAAAATGCTGTTTCAGATAGTGGTATGAAAGACGGTATTTGTGTTGTGTTTTGTCCGCATACTACGGCTGCTATTACAATTAACGAAGGTGCCGATCCCAGTGTGGTTGATGATATGCGTATGGAACTGAATAAAATCATTCCGTTTGAAGATGGCTATCATCATTTGGAAGGTAATTCAGCAGCCCATATAAAGACAACGCTTGTCGGGCCGTCGGAAATGATTATCGTCGAAGACGGGCGTCTGCAACTTGGCACGTGGCAATCCATATTCTTCTGCGAATTTGATGGACCGCGGCATCGGAGCGTGTGGGTGAAATTAATGCCGGATGAATAGATGGATATTTTGTTACGTGCTACGCAAGTTGGAAGTGCATCGCCCGTTGATTGTATTGATAATAATAAAAGTGGTTAGAGCAGAGTAGTTGCACAAGCTTCCTCAATAATTAATTTCAAAAAAGGATAATTTGAAATTTACTGATTTAAAACCTACCCATTTAACCCGAACACTACATTTGACGTTCATGCGCGGTGTCGTATCAAAATTAAACACTGTCGCAATCTGAATAGCGTTTTTTCTGAAAATGAGATTTTGCTTGATGGGTATCGCACATAGAAACGCAATGTATACTTAAAACAGTCATATTTTTAACAACAATTTTGAGTGTTATCATTCCCACGCAAGCTGTTGGTTATTGGAATTTAGCTAACAGCCAAAGGACAAAAGCCGATAGTAAATTTTGAGAACAATGAATTGTGAAAGAAAATAACGAATGTCTCTCTATGGCCGCGTGCAATATAACAATTTAATAATATATGTCTCAAATTGATTAATATCGGCATGATTTTTGATGAATTCAGCGGTTAGGGCTATATCTTTTCAAAATGAAACAGTAGTTATTTCAACCACCGCGTCTTTTGCTTCCATGATTCATTTTGATTTAATTACAAAATGACTGCGTTTGAGTACTATCAAAAATGAAAAGCCTACATTATAATACAAGGAGCGTTGAATTGTTTATAACATCACGACAATTGTGGCCACTATTTATTGGTGGACTAATTTTAATACTGGCAGGGCAGGCTCGCGCCGGCGAATTAAGTTCGGTGACGGTAAATCCGTTGACGCCTGCGGCTGGTGTGCAGAGTGTATACCAGCTTGAATTTACCACATCGGATACCGGAAACGGGACTGCCTCTGGGCTCCCGATTGACGGCCAGGTATTGCTTACGTTTCCGGTGGGATTTAACGTGAGTTCGGTTCTTGTCGCCACGATGTCGGGCAATCGCGCAGTTAATCCGACAATCGTCTCGCCCACGGAACTGATCCTTACACGAGATTCAACCGGTACCGCTGTTGATACTATTCAATCCGTCCTTGTTTTGCTTGCCAATATCACCAATAGTCAAACCGCTTCATCATTCACAATCAATGTCGAGACACAAACAGCCGATAGCATCCAAATTGATACAGGTATCTCTGCCCCGTTTTTAATAAATGCCGGAGAATTGCATCATTTTCAATTCGATCCGATTTTGGATCAGATTGCCAACACACAATTTACGATTAATATTCAGGCACAAGACCGATATAATAATCTTGTTAATACATTTGTTTCTTCCGCGAATTTGAGCGATAAGACCGGCACAATTACGCCACAAACGACGACTAATTTTATTTCAGGATTGTGGTCAGGAAATGTTCGTGTTACCCAAACATATTCAAATAATACGATTACAGCCACATCCGGAAATGCTGCCGGGACATCGAATACGTTTAATATTGGTGCGGGAACGGTGCATCATTTCACATTTGAAACAATCAACAGTCCGCAAACAGCCGGAACTTCTTTTGGTGTGACAATAACTGCTCGCGATCAATTAGGAAATAAAGCGACCGGATTTACGGGTACGGTTATTCTTTCGGATAATACAAGCAGCATTTCTCCAACGAAATCTGGTGCATTTGTAAATGGAGAATGGTCCGGAAATGTCACGATTACCAAAAAACAAAGTGATGTTTACATTAATGCTCGTAACAACGGTTCTCAGGGAAATTCAAATCTGTTTAATGTGAATGCTGCTGCGTTGGATCATTTTCTTGTCTCAAATATTGGCGACCAGACGGCTGGAACACCGTTTTATCTGCATTTAACCGCACTCGATGATTACAATAATATTGTTGATACGTTTACCGGCACGGTCAATATTCTCGATCAGACCGGGACGATTCAGCCGACGACAAGCAGCGCATTTTCCAGTGGACAATGGTCGGGCGACGTTACCATTTTGGCAACGCGTGTGAATAATATCATTACTGTCCAACGAACCGGTGGCAGTGAAATGGGAAGTTCTGCCGGATTTAATGTGAACGCCGGTGCGCTCGATCATTTTGTTATCGGCAATATCGGTACTCAGACTGCCGGAGTTAATTTTTCAGTTTCGATTACAGCCAAAGATGTCCACAATAACACAATTACTACATTTGGAGAAACTGCGAGCCTGTCTGATGTTACGGGCACGTTGAGTCCTGGTGTTACTGGATCGTTCACCAGTGGTGTTTGGAATGGTAGTGTTCAGATAGCAAAAGCACAGTCCGGGGTTACTATCACTGCGGCGAGTAGTGGTAAAAGTACCACTTCAAATTCATTTACAGTCAATGCCGGCGCACTCAATCGATTTACGATTTCCAATATCAGTAGTCCACAGGTCGCTCGTCAGTCATTTTCCATAACAATCAGGGCTGAAGATCAGTTTGGGAATAAACGTACTCAATTCACCGATTTTGTAAATTTAACAGATGAAACAGGTACGTTAACACCGGGGACTACCAGTAACTTTTCAGCCGGAGAGTGGAACGGTTCCGTTGTAATTACGCAAAGTCATGATGATGTAACCATCACAGCCAGCCGGAGTGGCATTACCGGCTCATCGAATGCGTTTAACGTGCAGCATTCGGCGCTAGATCATTTTGAAATTTCATCCATTAGTACGCAGGCTGCGGGGGAGCCGTTTATTGTAACTGTTATCGCTCAGGATTTTGATAATAATACAGTCGAAAGTTTTTCAGGTACAGTCAGCATGACTGATTTAACCGGAACACTTTCGCCATCCACCAGCGGGAATTTTGTGAACGGAATCTGGTCAGGCAATGTAACGATTTCCAATACCCGTACAAGCAATCGAATTGCGGTTGTGCGAACGGGCGGAAGTGAGGACGGTGAATCGAACTCCTTTGATGTTGTTGCCGGAGAAGTTGATCATTTCAGAATTAGTTCGATTACGACGCCTAAAACAGCGGGAACAGCATTTCAAATAACTATTACGGCGGAGGATGGCAACAACAGCCGTGTCACTAATTTCACGGGAACAGTTGGCCTTACGGATTTAACCGGCACGATTAGTCCGAAGACAACCGGCAATTTTATTGCGGGTGTATGGACCGGAAATGTAAATATCACCGAATCGATTACATCCAACAAAATTACGGCGTCAGGTAGCGGGCGTTCGGGTGAATCCAATACATTTGAAGTGTTGGCGGCCAGTGTACATCATTATAATATCGCAACGATTGCCAGTCCACAAACCGCGGGGCAAAATTTCAATATTTCAATCACCGCGAAAGATCAGTACGAAAATACAGTGAAATCGTTTACTGGAACAGTTAATCTCTCGGATCCAACCGGCTCATTAACACCCGCGATTAGTGGGAATTTCTCGGCAGGTGTTCGAACGCAGAGTGTTCAAATTACCAGTGCAGCATCGAATGTAACTATTACGGCGACACAGGGAAGCGCTGCAGGAACGTCGAATGTTTTTAACATCAATCCCGGCACACTGAATCATTTTTCGATCGCGAATGTTAGCACCCAGCAAGCGGGAGTGCCGTTCGCCATCACGGTGAAAGCTGAAGATCAATTCAATAATATTCAGACACAATTTTCCGGAACAGTGACAATAAGCGATGAAACCGGTACCATTACGCCGGCGATAAGCGGTTCGTTTTCCAATGGTGTATGGACAGATAATGTGAAAATTACCCAGGCGATCACCGGGAACCAAATTACAGTTCAGCGAAGTGGTGGTTCACAAATCGGGACATCAAATGAATTTAATGTGATTTCCAGCACTGTTGACAGATTTGTGATCGCTACAATCCCGACATCACAGGTAGCCGGACAGTCGTTCCCCGTGACGATAACAGCGATTGATGCCCAGGGAAATACTGTAACGACGTTTACCGGAACCGGTGTGTTGAGTGATGAAACGAATACCGTCAGTCCGACCGAAACCGGTAGTTTCACTGCCGGTGTATGGAGTGGCAATATAACGATCACTAAAAGTGCAACCGCAAATAATTTAACATTTACCAGCAGCGGAAAGGCTGGCAGTTCAAACGATTTTAACGTATTGCATGCAGCGCTCGATCATTTCAAGTTTGCCACAGTCAGCAGTCCACAAACGGCTGGATCGAGTTTTGGGGTAGACATCACAGCTCAGGATTTCTATAATAATACCGTTACTGCTTTCAGCTCTACCATTAACCTGAGTGATGTAACCGGTACAATTAGTCCGACTGTCAGTGGCAATTTTTCGAGCGGACATTGGGCTGGAACTGTTACTATAACTGAAAGTGGAAACGATAATTACATCACAGCAAATGGCGGCGGAGAAACCGGAAGTTCGAACAGCTTCAACGTGATAGCCGGAAGCCTCGCAGGCTTCTCAATTGGCCAGATCAGCACTCAGGCGGCAGGGCAGCCGTTTTCCATCAGTGTGACCGCGCGGGATGCATTCGGAAATACACGCACGCAATTTACCAGCACCGTGAATATTAGTGATTTGACAGGCACGGTGTCGCCGGTTTTGAGCGGTGCTTTTATTCAGGGGCAATGGACGGGCAATGTCGTTGTGACATCAGCCCGTACGGCGAATCAAATTTCCGTGCAGCGAACAGGCGGCAGCGAAAATGGCACATCTGTACCATTCGATGTGATTTCAAGTACGGTGGACCATTTTACGATCAACGGCATTGCTGATCCACAAACTGCGGGGACATCTTTTAGTATTACAATTACCGCCAAAGATGCACAAAATAATACTGTTACCGGATTTACCGGCACGGGCTTGCTTACCGACGAAACCGGAACAATTACTCCGTTATCAACAGGTAGTTTCTCTGCTGGTATGTGGACCGGTAGCGTTACGATAAATAAAAGCATGTTGGATAACAACATCACATTTACCAGTAGTGGCAAGGCTGGAACTTCGAATAATTTTGATGTAAATCATGCCGTGCTCGATCATTTTGAATTCACGACTGTTGGTAGTCCACAAGTAGCCGGAACAAGTTTTAACGTTCAAATTACTGCTAGAGATTTATATGGAAACCGGGTGACATCGTATAATACAACCGCTAATTTGCTGGATGATACCGGCACGATCAGTCCAACTGTGACCGGAAATTTCAGTACCGGGCAATGGAACGGCCTGGTGGTTATTACCGCCAGCGGTACGGATGTACAAATCACTGCCAATGGCGGAAGCAAAAGCGGAACAACCAATAGTTTCAATGTTGTAGCCGCCAATCTGGCGAAATTCTCAATTGCTCCGATCAGCACCCAGGCGGCTGGTCAACCATTTTCCATTAGCGTTACGGCGGAAGATACGTACGGAAACACACGTACCCAATATAACGGAAGTGTTAATATCAGTGATTTGACCGGAACGATTGCACCAACGCAAAGTGGTAATTTTGCAAATGGTCAGTGGACCGGTAATGTGGTGATCACATCGGCGCGGAATAACAACCAGGTATCAGTGACACGTGTTGGCGGGACAGAAACCGGGCAGTCGGGCTTGTTTAATGTGATTTCCAGCAATGTTGATCATTTTGACATTAGTTCCGTGACATCGCCAAAAGAGGCGGGCGTTCCCTTTAGTATAACATTTACTGCAAAAGATGCACAAAATAACACCGTTACCAACTTTACGGGTACTGGCGAAATAAGCGATGAAACAGGTACGATTACTCCAACGGTTACAGGCGCGTTTTCCAATGGCGTTTGGACAGGCAATGTAACCATCACCCAAAAAATGACGGGTAACTGGATCACCATTACCAGTAGTGGTAAAGCGGGGACATCTAATACTTTTACGGTTAGTCCGTCGTCGTTGAACCATTTTCGTTTCGCAGCGTTGGGGAGTCCGCAAACGGCAGGCACCGCGTTTCCGGTAACGATTTATGCTGAGGATCAATACAATAATCAGATCAGTTCATTTACAAATACCGTGACATTGGGAGACAATACCGGTACACTTTCACCGACAACAACGGGCAACTTTGTTTCCGGGCAATGGTCGGGAAATGTTACCATAACAAAAAGTGCGAGCGATGTCATTATTACTGCCAGTCGCAGTGGGCAGACAGGTTCCACAAATTCATTCAACGTGATCGCCGGTGCGTTGCATCATTTCGACCTGGCATCCATAGAATCACAGGCGCCTGGTTCACCGTTCGCAATTACTATTACTGCCAAAGATCAAAACAATAATGTTCGCACCCAGTTTAGTGGAACAGTGAATATATCTGATGAAACCGGTACAATATCACCGACAACCAGTGGTAATTTTATTCAGGGACAATGGACCGGTAACGTCATTATTAATCAGGCCAGAACCGCCAATCAAATCACGGTTCAGCGTACAGGTGGCTCGGAAACTGGCCAGTCCAATGAATTTGATGTGATTTCTACCGCGGTCGATCATTTTGATATTAGCAATATTGGTACACCGCGAACAGCAGGTCAGGGCTTTAACGTGACGATTGTGGCGCGTGATGCACAAAATAATATTGTGCAAAGTTTTAACGGTACAGGCGCGTTATCCGATGAAACCGGAACGTTGACACCAAATGTCACGGGCAGTTTTTCAAATGGAAGCTGGACGGGAACCTTAACCGTCACCAAGAGCATTAGCAGCAATAAAATCAGTGTAACCAGCAGCGGCCGCGTTGGAACATCAAATATTTTCACAGTTCAACATGGCGCATTAAATCATTTTAAGTTCCAAAATGTCAGCAGTCCGCAAATTGCCGGTACTAATTTTTCCATTACTATTACCGCAGAAGATGCTTATAATAACACCGTCACCTCGTTTGTTAGCGATATTGACATGTCCGATAACACACTTACAATATCACCGAGCAAAAGTGGAACGTTCTCAGGTGGTGTATGGACAGGAAATGTTAACATCACCAAGACAGCTTCGGATGTGGTGATTACAGCATCACGAACCGGAATCACCGGTACGACGAATAGCTTTAATGTCGTGGCCAATACATTGCATCATTTTTATGTGCAGCCGATCAGTGCGCAGGCAGCAGGCGAGTCATTTGCAGTTACCGTAGTGGCGCAGGATGTTCATAATAACACACGCACGCAATTTAGTGGTACGGTAAATATTTCCGATTTGACGGGCACAATTTCGCCAATAGTAAGCAACTCGTTTATAATGGGACAGTGGACGGGCAATGTGGTGATTACCTCCGCGATGAACAATAACCGGATAACCGTCACTCGAACTGGTGGTTCAGAAACCGGGGCATCCGGATTGTTCAATGTGATATCGTCCAATGTTGATCATTTTGCGATCAGTCAGATAGCATCACCACAAGAAGCCGGGCAATCGTTCGCGTTGACAATTACCGCCAAGGACGCCCAGAATAATACGGTCGTTGGCTTCAACGAAACCGCCGTTATGAGTGATGAAACCGGGACGTTGCTTCCGACACAAACCGGTAGTTTCACCAATGGTGTATGGACGGGCAATGTAACGGTGACGAAAGGTTTCACGAACAACAGTATTACTGTTACAAGTAGCGGTAAAGCTGGAACCTCCAATGATTTCACTGTGGTCCATACCGATTTGCACCATTTCCGATTTACAGCCGTGCAGAGTCCGCAAATAGCAGGTACCCCATTCGATATATTAATTTACGCTGAAGACCAATATGATAACCGCGTAACATTGTTTACGGATTATGTGAACCTGAGTGATCCGACCGGCACATTGAGTCCGGTGGTGAGCGGCCCGTTCGTCAGTGGCAGTTGGAGCGGACCAGTGACCATAACAACGCGGGCCACTGATGTAGTGATTTCGGCCAGTCGGTTTGGAATGTCCGGCAGCACAAATTCATTCAATGTCAATGCAGCCGTATTGGAACATTTCGATATCAGTAGCATCAGCACACAGGCGCCGGGTGTACCGTTCCCGATCACAATTACGGCTAAAGATCAGTACGGCAATCTACGCACACAGTTTACGGGTACGGTAGGCATTGTTGATCAGACCGGAACAATTACACCAATAATTAGTGGCGCATTCGTTCAGGGACAATGGACGGGCAATGTAATCGTGACCACAGCTCTTGAAGATAATCAAATTACAGTAACCCGATCCGGCGGCAGCGAAACCGGTACATCAGCCTCATTTGATGTGGTGTCCAGTGCGGTTGATCATTTTGTGTTTAGTGCAATTTCATCTCCACAAGTGGCTGGCACACCGTTCACAGTGACGATTACGGCAAAAGATGCCCAAAATAATACTGTACAGAGCTACAACGGAACCGGCGTGTTGGGTGATGATTCCGATGCATTGTCCCCGACTTCAACCGGTAATTTTAATAATGGCGTGTGGGTCGGTAATATCGCTATTACGAAATCAATCTCATCGAATCGAATTACTATTACCAGTAGTGGACGGATTGGCACATCGAATGCATTTACCGTTTCGCCGGCTGAATTGCACCACTTTACAATTGCGCAAGTAAGTAGTCCACAGGTGGCGGGTACAAGTTTTTCAATTAATTTAACAGCACGTGACCAGTATGAAAATCAGGTAACCGCATTTACCGGACAGGCAAATTTAAGCAATGATACCGGCACGTTGACACCGGTTCAGACTACGGCGTTTACTTCTGGCTCATGGACAGGAACTGTATCGATAACCAGGACCGCCACAGATGACAATATTTATGCAAGTTACTCTGGAAAACAAGGTACGTCCAATTCATTTAATGTGGTTGCGGCTGCGCTTCATCATTTTACCATGGGGACAATCGGAACGCAGGCCGCTGGCGAGGCATTCCCGTTATCGTTGACCGCGATGGATAATTATAATAACATTCGGACACAATTTACCGGTACGGTGGATATTTCGGATATTTCGGGCACAATTACGCCGGTGCGAAGCGGTAATTTTGCTCAGGGTGTCTGGACCGGAAACGTCGTGGTCACGCACACCCAGCAAAATAACCGGATCACCATCACCCGAACAGGCGGCTCTGAAACCGGGCAGTCAGAATTGTTTAATGTGATCTCCAGCAGTGTGGATCATTTCGATATAAGCACGATTTCGAGTCCCAAAGAAGCCGGGACGCCATTCGCCCTGACAATCGTTGCCCGCGATGCCCAGAACAATGTGGTCACTGATTTTAACGGTATCGGTGTGTTGAAAGATGAAACCGGCACGATTTCACCGGCGCAAACAAGTAATTTTAGCAATGGTAGCTGGACGGGTAACGTGACAATTACGAAGAGCCTGGTTAACAATACGATTACATTCACCAGCAGTGGCAAAGCCGGATTGTCCAATGAATTTAATGTCGTTCATACGGATTTGAATCATTTTAAAGTGTCTTCGATAACCAGTCCGCAAATTGCCGGTGCGTCATTTCTGCTGACAATTACTGCAGAAGATCAATTTAATAATACAGTCACATCATATAATACATTTGTCACCTTAAGTGAGCAAACCGGAACGATATCACCGAGCACGACCACGAATTTTACGAATGGTGTCTGGTCGAGCCTGGTATCGATTACCAAAGCGCAGAGTGATATTTATATTACCGCAACGGGTTCCGGAAAGAGCAGCCAATCCAATTTGTTTAATGTTGTAGCTGGCTCATTACAAAGTTTTGAAATTGCTTACCTGAGTACTCAGGCTGCTGGCGAACCGTTTGCCCTGAATGTGACCGCACTCGATAATTATGGAAATGTGGCAACATCGTTTAGTGGAACAGTAGATATTTCGGACAAAACCGGAACGATTGATCCCGCCATCAGCAGTAATTTCGCTGCCGGAAAGTGGACCGGCAATGTGAGTATTTCCCAGGTTCGTACGGATAACGAAATTACAGTTAAACAAACAGGCGGAACGCGTACCGGTGTTTCCAATAAATTTAATGTCATTTCTAGCAATGTCGATCATTTTGTGATTAATCCGGTATCGTCGCCACAGACCTCCGGACAGAGTTTTTCCATCATAATTACTGCTAAAGATAAAGATAATAATACTGCTACCAGCTTTACCGGCACGGCGACATTGTCCGATTTGAGCGGCGCCATTGCACCAACAACTACCAGTAATTTTGTGGCGGGTGTATGGAACGGCAGTGTAGCGATTAGCAAAAGCTGGACGGATAACATCATCACCGTGACCAGCAGCGGCAAGGCCGGGAATTCAAACACATTTAATGTAGCGCCCGGCAGTCTGGATCATTTCCGGATTTCGTCGATTGCCAGTCCGCAAGTGGCGGGCAATACGTTTGCGATTACCGTGTATGCGGAAGATCAGTATGATAATACCGTTACTGGGTATAGCGGTTCTGTGCAAGTATCCGATAATACAAATACGATTTCACCGACATCAAGCGGAAATTTCTCGAACGGTCGTTGGACGGCTAACGTGTTCATCACAAAAAGCCAAAGTGATGTTCGGATTAATGTCTCGGGAAGCGGTAAAGCAGGACAGTCAAATAGTTTCAATATTACTGCCGCCGATTTGGATCATTTCACGGTAGCATCGTTGACAACCCAGGCGGCAGGTGAACCATTTCCGATTACCGTGACGGCGCTGGACCGGTACAACAATATCGCGACGGCGTTTGCAAGTACGGTAGACATTAGCGATTTGACAAATACAATCACACCGACCCGGAGCGATGCATTTGCCGCAGGCGTGTGGAAGGGTAATGTTTCGATTAAAGTGGTTCGCGAGGATGACCGGATTACCGTCCGCCATACCGGCGGCACCAAAACCGGTGAATCCAATTTATTCGATGTAATTTCAAGCAATGTCGATCATTTTGATATCGCCCAGATTCCTACTGTTCAAATCGCCGGCCAAATATTCCCGATTACGGTCACCGCGAAGGATGCCGAAAGCAACACGGTAACAAGCTTCACCGGCACGGTGACTTTGACGGATTTGACCAGCACGATTTATCCAACATCAACACCGGCGTTTGTGAATGGAACCTGGACCGGAACCGTGCGCATTACCAAAGCCCGTGATGTCAACCGGATAACTGCAACGGCGTTAGGCAAGGCAGGTGTTTCCAACGAATTCAAGGTGCAACATGCTGCGCTCGATCATTATGCCATTGAAGCGATTGCCAGTCCGCAAACCGCGGGCAAGGGCTTCCTGATGAAAATCACCGCTCAGGATGCGATGTTGAATACGGTGGAAAACTTCACAACAAACGTTACCTTGTCAGACAATACCGGAACGCTATCGCCAAATACGACGGGCAATTTTATCAGTGGTGTCTGGAGCGATTCTGTCCGTGTCACTAAAAGCCAGACAGACGTTCAGATTACCGCCACACGCTCGGGTATTACCGGTGTTTCCAATCGGTTTTATGTGAAGCCCAACAAGGTGCATCATTTAACAATTCGCGATGCTGCCAGTGGCACCGGTCAGGATATTTTGGACCGAACCCTGTCGCTAGACGAGTCGATGAAATTATACGCCGCCGGCTATGACAAGTATAATAATTATGTTCGCGAAGTGCCGTCCAACTGGCACGTAGTCGGTACGCTTGATCAGCCGACGCCAATACTCGGTGAATGGACAATCTTCGATCCGCAGACGCCGGGAACAAGCGGGCAAATTGTCGCTGACAGTACGTCGCTGATTTCCGCTGCAACCGGCACAATTACCGTGGGCGCGATATCTTTCGTTCGGGTGTTAACCAGTCCGGGCGGAAACGGTCTTGAACTTAGCGATACTACTCTGACTGCAGATGATGAAATCACCTTGTATTGTGCTGGTTTCGATGAACGTGGCAACTACATTGGCGATGTGGTTGGATACTGGAAAACGATCGGTACGCTGCAACCGGCAATCGCTGATAGCAGCACGTGGATTCGTTTCAATCCGACCAAAGCGCCGCGCAATGGAAAAATAGCAGTGACGCATTCGATTGCCAAGGGGGATACCTCGGGTGTTATTACTGTGAAGCCAGGGCGGCCTGTTAGCGACATCACGCTTGTGGCAACACCGGCAGCTTTAACCGCAGATACGACCAGTCTGGCATCGATCACATCGGGTGTTATTTTTGATGCGGATGCCAATCCGGTCGCTAAAAATACGCTATTTACTGTGCATACTGATCTTGGTACCATCACGACGCCTGATGCCAGCGCATTATACCCCGGCATTCAGATAGCCGCGAATGATTCCGGAAAAATTTCATTCGTACTGAAAGCTCCGTCAAACGGCGGCATTGCGCATATTAATGTAAGCTGTCCGGATGGAAGCGCGACGGGATTTGTCAATATTCCGATTGCCAGTTTGAAAATTTTAACAGTGTCGAGCGTACTGCCAACTGTCTCGCTTGGTCAGAAGGCTGTTCCCGTCAATATTACGGTTAAAAACCTGGGAACCATTTCCATCCAAAACCTGGATGCCGAACTGGTATTTACCGGGCCGCCACCTACGTCACAAAATTGGAAAGACGATTTCCCGAAAATTATCCGAACCGATACCTACACCACCATTCCGGCGGGCGCTACCCGTACATTGTCGTTTGCTGTGGATGTTAGTATTTCGGCTCACGTGGATACCGTGAGTATCGATGCAATTGTTTCCGGTTCAATGAATGGCGTCACTGTCACCGACGATTCTGCTGATGTTGTCGATACATGGATTGTTCAACAACCCGCACAATTAGTCATTCAAAAAATTTCATCACCGCAGGATTCGGTATCACAGGGTCAGGAAAATGTGCTGGTATCGATGATCGTGAGAAATATGGGACAGGCAGCCGCGTTGGTAGATTCCGATACCTTGCACATGCATTTGTTACCGCAATTAACCGATGTGACTTCGGAATACGATATTATCTCTCTGCCATCGAATCCGGTGACGGTGTTGGGTGATACAACGGTTGAGCTACGGTTTTATGTCAGCATAATGCCACAGGCAACGAAGGGAAATATTAAAGTGGATGGCCGGGTATTTGGCCGCGATAAAAATTCCGAAAAAGCAATTTCGGACAGTAGCGCGGAAGATTCGACACAGCTATGGGTCGTTAAAGAAGCGCCATTGGTCGGAGTTCAGTCAGTGGTGCCATCGCAGCAGGAAGTATCGCAGGGACAGCAAGTGCCGTGGCATTTAATGATTAAAGCGTTTAACGAAGGCGGTACCGCTGTTAGATTGGATAGCGTACGTTCCCGATTCTTGTCAGCCGGTACCGATGTGACTACAGAATATACACTGCAGTACGAAAACAAATTTATAGCAAGTAATACGAACCTGCTGGCCGGAAAGACTGTCGATTCGTTTCGCGTAAATGTAGCAAAAACCGGTGTCACCCAAGGCCCGATAACAATCATGTCTACGATTTATTTCACAGACATGGGCAGTAGCAAGCCGATTATTCGGCAGGTTAATGCGGGTATTACCGTGAAGAAACCAGCACAAATTCAAATAGTAAGATTACTTCCGTCTCAACCGGAAGTGACGGCGAATATGGCGCAGGACTGGTATGTAACGGCGGTGCTGCAAAATAATGGTGGATCGGATATAAGAATATCAACTCATAAAGACAGCACCAAACTCACATTCAGTTTTGGCGAAAATTACATCATCAAACAGCCGGATTCATTGGCCAACGGCGGCTTCATTCTTAGTCCGCTCGAAACGGATTCGCTGCGATTTTTAATCGACGGTACCGGAATGAATTTGTATGGGGATGTTAGTGGTATTGCCTACATGGATGCAATTGTTTCCGGGACTGAATTGTTAACCGGCACACCTGTTCAGGCAGAACGCAAATACCTCGATAGCGTGAAGGTGGAAGAAGTTGCGCGGGCAGAGATTGTGGATGTGAAAGTAAACGCGCAGTCATTTAACGGGCGCAGGGTGAATACCAATCAGCAGTTCAAAATTGATGTTACCGTTAAAAATAATGGAGAGGATGCACTGAAGACGACATGGATTGGATTGAAATCAAATGGGCCGTCACTGACAAAACCATTGGTGCAGCCATTGAATCTGTTAATAAAATCGAAACAATCCGCTGTAAAAACGCTTATTCTGAATGCGGCTGCGACGCCGCAAGCTGGCGAAATTTTCACAGCGTATCTGGATAGCGCAGTTGCTGAAAATACAAATGAACCCGGTGGAGTTGAATTCCTGCCATCAGTGGATTCAACAGAAACGATGATTATTCAGACGCCGGCGAATATAGAAGTTATGAATATTATCACGCCGACAACAATTCGCGCCGGGCAAGTCGGAACATGGCCGATAAAGGCCGTCCTCAAAAATTCCGGTCAGGCTGGCGCCGATTTAATGCTGAGCACGACCCGGCTTTTTGTAGAAATTAATGGAAATGAGGCCGTGGACTATCGGATACTAAAACCTGCGGCATTGGTTGGCGGAGGCGTTCGGCTGAGCGAAGCTGAAGTTGATACACTCATCTTTAGCGTCACAGCAACCGGAAATCAATCCGGAAATGTCCTGATAAAAACCGAAATTGCGAGTATTGATATTAATAATCAAACGCAAACCACTGTTCCGTTCCAGAAAGAGATAACCATTCTTCCATCTGCGGCGGTTCGGTTGTTATCCACCAGAATCAAATCATTAAATTACGATCCAGTGGATAAGGAAATTGGTCTGGTGAACCAGGGTCAGGCGTTTGCCGTTGTCGCAGTAGTTGAAAATAATAGCCGGGTACAAATTGATTCGGTGAAAGCGCACATTGCGACCCAGGGCGGATCAGCAATTGCGCAACAGGATCAAGTGATTGCGGCCATCGGTTATGGCAAGAGTGATAGCTTGATTTTCAATATCACGGCAAATTCACTGAATGATGTTGCAGAACGCGTTGAATTTTTTACGGTAAATTTGGTATCCGCAAAAGAGCATAGTAGTGGCGCACAGGCTTCGTTGGATAATACCGGCGATGTGGAAGCCGCCGTTAAAATTCAGCGAGCGGCACAGTTGGCTGTTCACGCTGAAACCGGCACTGGCGACACCATTTTTACAATCAATCAGACATTTGATTTGAACGTGTCGATTGCAAACGCCGGGAAAGCTGGCGTGTATGATAAAGCCACCGTTCGAATTATGGCGCCTGATAATTACCAAATTATTACCGCCACTGACACAATATCCGGTTTTGCTGAGCAGACAATTGAAAAAAACACTGTCGCGACATGGCAAATTATTACACCAGCGAGTGAGTCATCATTGGATTCGATTTTTGCATTGATAACCAGTCCGTTCCGCGATATGAATACTCAGCAGGCTGCGGCTATCGTGCGCCAGCAAGATACGTTGCTTGTCAACACATCGGCAACGGATTTAATCTGGAACACTGCTATCACGAGTCCGGAAGGGGCGAAAGATAGCGTACTTTCAACCCAACAAGATTTTACGATAAGCTCAACGATTCAATATTCAGATAATCTTGACAGTGTTAATGTTAAGTTGGAAATTCCCGGTGGGTACTCATTCCGTTCGGGATACAGCAGCCAGGTGAACAAAGTAGAAAATCTAAAACCGGTAAACTGGAATATAATAGCGCCTACACGCGCTAATCTGAATCCGGTATATGTGCCGATCACAGTGCGAGCGCTTGAAAAAGGAAGTCCGCCCATCGAATTAATTTATAAAGATTCACTCAAAATTCAAACCGTTTCTCGGGCAGAACTTAAACTGGATATCGCTATACCTGATATTCAGGATTTTAATATTGATGAAGAAAATGTACTTTCTCAAAATCAACCATTTACCGTACGGGCAACGGTTTCCAATCGAGGGCATGCTGGATTGATCGGATCGGGCAAACTGCGGTTGGATGTCGGTAACACGGGTTGTATACTGGATGCGGATACACTTGCTGTTCAGGCGTTTATGGTAAATGAACCGGTTGAATGGTCATTGATTGCACCGGAGCAAGTAACAGATGTTCAGAATATGATCATAACAATTGATCAACGGCTGCAAGATGAAAACACGAACAAAGACGCGGCGGTCGTCACCGGTGAAGATACAAAAGTTATCGCCATTTCCACCCAGGAAGGTGGCGATCTCACGAATACGATTGCGATCACCGAACCGAATGGCGCGACCGACAGAATCTTGTCTACATTTCAACAGTTTAAAGTACAGGCAACAGTATCCTCATCACGAATAAATAATCGGTTGGCCACCATATTCGTGCCACCGGGATTCGCATTGGCGCCGGGTGTTCAAAATCCACAAGCGGTCGCTAGTGGCTTAAGCCAGAAAGTAGAGTGGCTCGTGATCGCACCCACCGATTCTGCTTCAAACATGGAATTAAAAATGGTCACGGTGGGGTATGATGCCAGTAGCGGTGAACAGATTGTTGCTGACACGGCGCGGGTAAATGTGGATGTTGTTCAGCGGGCAAATGGCCGATTGAAAGCGGCAATCATTACTCCGGAACAGGCAGTCAATAGCGGTGTGGTTTCTACCAGTCAGGTATTTGTTGTGGATGCCTATTTAATAAATCATGGCGAGGCCAATTTTACTGACACGTATGGCCTGCAAATGTCGTTGCCAACGGGATACACAACGGAAAACCTGATTAAGACTGCGCCTGTTGGTTCCCATATTCAGTGGGAAATTACAGCGCCGGCCAATGCACGTACGGCGGCCAATATAAATATTAGTCTGCCATTATCGAGTCGCCCGAAGGATGAAAATACCAATGCAGCCGCTTTCTTCGTACCGGATTCATCGGTGCAAAGCATTACGATTACGACAATTGAGAAGAGCGTGCTTGTAAGTGTTCTCCCCAACCGGACACCGAACAAAGTATCCAACGGTGACAAAGCAGTCTCGATGTTAGGATTGGTATTTGACAACCATGAAAAGCAATCCAACCCCGTTATTTTGCACGGAATGCAGGTGAAAATAACTGATCGTAGTGGTAAAGCGATTTCCGATCCGCGAAAAGCGATCAGTCGAATTGCCATCGTCGACTACAATCACCCAACATTTATTTTGGGCCAGGTGACGTCAATTCCCGAGCAACCGGAGATTAATATTGTATTTTCGACGCCGGACACAATTGGCGCCGCGATGACGGATTCACTCGATATTGTTGTTGATATTGCACAACAGGCCACATTAAAAGATGTGATGGTCACCATCGAATCCAGCGATAAGATCGATCTGGTTGAAATGCACACCACCAAACGTCCCGTAATTAAAACGCCGGAAGGCAATACCGGGACGGCATTAAACTTAAAATCAGATTATGTCGTATTGATGGCTGCGAATTTGGAGAAAGCGTTCGGAAATTATCCGAATCCGTTTGGCACTTCTGATCGCCCGACAACAACAATTACATACTATCTGAAACAGGATGCCGATGTCCAGATTTCGATTTTCACTCTGTTGGGTGAACTGGTGTGGTCACGTTCGTACAAATCAACAGAACCGCAAGGCCAGCAGGGATCGCACGATGTCGACAATGCCATCACGTGGGATGCCCGCAACGATCGGGGCGCTGTGGTTCTTAACGGTATTTATGTTGCTTATATTAAAACCAGCTATGGTGAAACCGCAGTTACTAAAATTGCTGTTGTGAAGTGACATTTTTAAACTTGAAAGTAATCAGGAAGCCCGGTTTAGGCCGGGCTTTTTTATTGGTTTGATTTAAATAAAACCGTGTAATAAATGTGCTTGCAAATTCATAAGATTTTGGTTATTTTATGGTAACGACTCGGAACCAACGGCGGGTTTGAAGGTGTAATGGTAGTAAAAGTAGTCGGACAGTTGTTGTTGTAGCGAATACGGTTATAAATTGAGCATTTATATTACTCAGTCTATATTATAATTTGCAGTTGCTCGTGGCCATTGGCAAAAAAACAATAGCTTTGGAAGAATTTAATTGTTCTCAACGTTCAATAAAATGTTTTAAATATAACCGTTTTAATAATACAATAGTGTGATGGCGCTGAGAGCAAATTCAAGAAGCTCATTTTTTATTCGTGCTAATTTTTTCACTTCAATTAACAAATTACTCAATTTTTATCTTCTTCCGGAGATCAGGACATCAGGTAGCGCATGTTTACATTTCTAAATACTTCCATCCTTACCGGATTGCTTGCAATCAGCATCCCACTGCTAATTCATTTATTAACCAAAAAAAAAGTTAAAAGGATTGATTTTAGCAGTCTCTATTTTCTGAAGGAATTAAAAACCCAGAAAATCCGGCGCATTAAAATCCGCCAAATATTATTGATGATTATCCGTACATTGATCATTTTGTTTTTAATTTTGGCGTTTGCACGCCCGACATTAAAAGGAACGTTATCACCAGTTGTGGGAAATAAGGCAAAAACATCAGCCGTGATGATAATCGACAATAGCATGAGCATGGGGCGCATGGTTCGGGGACGTTCGATGTTTGAAATAGTGCGGGAGAAGGTACGGCAATTAGAAAATGTTTTCGCTGACGGAGATGAACTTTATGCGATTACTGTGAGTCCCGGTACACCACCGGTATATCCCGACGCCCGATACCAACCCGCTGCTATGGAAAAAGCGGTTACCTCGCTCGATGTGTCTGAAGAGTCCACGGATATTATCGCAGCGTTGCTGCGGGCAAAGGAATTACTCGATCAATCACACAATATCAATAAAGAAGTCTATCTGTTTTCCGATGTGCAGCGCTCCGGATTTCTGGGACTGGAAACAGTCGTGAATCCGATTTTTGAGGGCACGGATATTCGAATATTTGTACAACCGATAACGTCGATTGGCTCGAGCAATCTGACAATATCCGATGTCAAACTAAAAAATCAGATCATCGAAAAAGGTAAACTGGTAGAAGTCGAAGTGACCATCAGTAACACGGGTGTTGTGGAAGAGACAAACAAGCTGGTGCAGCTTTTTATTGATGAAAAACGCTCAGCGCAGGCGACAGTCCAGTTGAAACCAGGAGAAAGACAGCGACTTTCATTTAAAATAATTCCCGATAAATCCAGACTAATTTCCGGGTCCGTTTTACTTGATGACGATGATTTATCGCTGGACAATCGGCGTTATTTTGTGTTTTATGTGCCTGATAAAATAAAAGTACTCCTTGTCGGCACGGAGCAAAAAGACATACAATTTTTGAAAATTGCTATCGGAGTTTCTCCGAATATTCAGAGTCAGGAAAAACTGGCTTCACAGCTAATTTCGGGCTGCTTTGACGGTAGCGATGTGGTGATTCTTTCCAATGTTGCCCGAATGAGCGAAGGCATTCGTCATGAACTGATTCAGTTCGTTGATCAGGGCAACGGACTAATTATCGCTCCCGGCGCAAATATGGATTTGGAATATTATAATACATGGTTAAATGAACCACTATCACTGCCGGAATTTATCAATCAAATTGGTGAGCCTGATAACCAGCAATCGTTTATGTCGTTCGGCAAGATCGATTTTTCGCATCCGATTTTTCAGGGAATGTTTGATGAGAAGCCGGAATCAGTCGATTCTCCTCTTTTATTTGCAGCGTTGGCGATGAAAAATAACAGCAAAGCACAGGTCATTGTGGAACTCTCGAATCACATTCCCTTTTTAATTGAGTCGCGGGCGGAACGAGGACACGTACAGTTTTTTAACACAACGATGAATGGCGACTGGTCTGATTTTCCTATTAAGGGCGTGTTTGTCCCAATGATAAACCGCTCGGTGTTATACCTTTCCGGTTCGACCGAACGCATGGATCGTGATCGGCTTATTCAAAATACGCTGGCTGTTTCCATGGCGAATAGTACGGATGTGACGGATTTGGTCATCCAAAAACCGGATGAAAGCAAACATAAAGTCAAACCGGAAATAAATGATAGTCAATATCAAGTTTCCTTTGGTGAGACGGACGAAACCGGTTTTTACCAATTGTATTCCGGTGATGATAGAATCGACATGTGGGCGGTAAATTTTGAACCTACTGAATCTGAATATCAACCGATTGAAACGGATAAATTGGTGCAACTGATTGGGGAAGATCGTGCTGTGGTTCTAAATGACAAGCAACTTATCGCCGAGCAGGTGACGACATCGCGATACGGCCGCGAACTATGGAAGGCTGCGGTGTTGTTGGTATTCGTTCTGTTGATCGGAGAGATGATTATTGGGCGTGAGGGAGAAAAGGCTTCAAAGTAATTTGTTATCAGCTTTAATTCAATTGTAACCATTGCTCATGTAGTCCGACTATCCTGTTTCGTCTGCAAAATTAGTACAGGTTATGACGTTGTCTGAGCTTGCCGTCTTGCACCGGCGTATCGTTCCGATGCATCGGAACACGAACGGTGTTGAAGGCAACAAAACAGCCAACTTTGGTGAATGTGTCGGCTTCGACAGGCTCAGCCGACGGCTTGATTCTATGATATAGTGCATTCTCCGTTTCCTGACTTTACGATTTAATCGGATTCAGGAAGAATGTCGAAATCACCGTGAGTATAAATGAATGCGATTCCGGTATGCTCCGGCACATCCATCTTTTGCGTGATTCGCCATTATCAATTCACAATTTTCCATTCTCAATTTTAAATTTCTTGAGAAATACAGAGTTTTTAAAAATATATTTATTGTGGAGGTCCCCTGAAGGGAGAATATCAATTTATAAATAAAATTATCCGTGAAAAAGCAGTACTTGTCGGCGTTGTCCATCAACATCAGGATCGTGAAACGGTGCAGGAGCATATTGATGAATTAAGATTCCTTTCCGATACTGCGGGACTTGATGTTGCCGCCACAGAAATTCAAGATCGCAAAACCATCGATCCAACGTTTTATATCGGCAAGGGCAAAGTAAACATGTTGGCAGAGGTGGTGAATGAAACGAACGCTGACGTGATTGTTTTTGATGATGAATTATCGCCAGCACAAATGCGTAATATTGAAAAAATATGCAAAGTGCGGGTGCTGGATCGGAATAATATCATTCTTGATATATTCGCGCGGCGCGCTCAAACAAAAGAAGCCAAAACCCAGGTGGAACTGGCGCAGCTTCAGTACCTGTTACCGCGATTAACACGAATGTGGACTCACTTGTCCCGGCAAACGGGCAATGCCGGTGTCGGCTTGCGTGGGCCGGGAGAAAAGCAGCTCGAAGTCGACCGTCGATTGGTTGGAAAGCAAATTGCCAAATTGAAGCTGGAGCTGGAAAAAATTGAACGTCAGCGTGATGTACGTCGTAAGCACCGGGATGATTTCTACAAAGTTGCGCTGCTCGGGTATACAAATGTCGGTAAATCCACATTACTCAATACACTAACCCAGGCTGATGTTTTTGTAGAGGACCGTCTGTTTGCAACCCTTGATTCCACAGTGAGAAAACTGCCCACGAATGGCGGGTACAAAATTCTGGTGAGCGATACGGTCGGTTTCATCCGAAAATTACCTCATCATTTGGTTGCCTCGTTTCGCAGTACATTGGAAGAAACCAGAGAAGCGGATTTACTGTTGCATGTGATCGATATCAGTTCTCCTTCATTTATAGAACAAATGGAAACAGTCCGGCAAGTAATGAAAGATCTGAAAATTGATGATAAGCCGGTGCTTAATGTTTTTAATAAAATTGACCGTTGCAGCGATGACGTCAATGTTGCCATGATCCGGGAAGATTATAAACCGTGTGTTGTTATTTCGGCGCAGCGAAACATCTTTATTAATGAACTCAAACAGAAAATAGTCGAATTCGCCAGCCGAAAGATTGTGCAGATGGATGTATCGTTACCAATTGAGCGTCAAAAAGATATTGCCCGGTTGTACAGCCTGACCCGTGTTTTGCATAAGTCGTTCGAAAATGAACATGTGCATTTGCGAATACAAATTCCACCGGAGCGACTCTCGCTTGTTCGGGAAATTGTGGGACAGGAGATATAATTCGAAACAATTGCTGCCAACGGCCAATAACAAACAGCAAAATGGAGCTTTGTTTTTAAATGACAACGGTAAGCGTTTACAGGGAAGACGTGCTGCGCACTTCTATCATCTGGAGTTCGTACAACTAAAAAATATCAGCCGTCTTAAATCAATGAAAGTGCGTAGCACGTTACTTTTTTAAATACCTGTGAACCCTACGCATAATGGTGTTCAAAACCGTTTCAGAAATAAATCTCTCTTCTCCCGTATAAAATAATTATTTTCTAAAAAAATGAAATCGCCCTATGCCCCTTTCAATCATGATAGTTGATGATGAGCCACGTATTCGCAGCAGCCTCACCGGCTTGTTTGAAGACGAAGGTTTCCAGGTTACTTCCTATGGTGATGGTGAAACCGCGCTCGGACAACTAATGCATCATCCCGTCGATTTAATACTGCTGGATGTACATTTGCCGGGCATGGATGGGCTGGCAGTGCTCCAGGAAATCAAACGCAACTATCGCGATATTGAAGTGATCATGATTTCCGGGGAAGCCGATATTCCAATGGCTGTGCGGGCAACGCAACTTGGCGCGTATAATTTTCAGGAAAAACCGTTAAATCCGGAGAAAGTCTTGCTGGATGTGCAGCATGTGGAGCGTAGTCGGGCAATGCACAAAGAGATGCACACGCTCAAGCAGCTTGTGGATATCGATTATCAAATGATTGGGAATTCACCGGCAATGCAGCGGTTGCGCCGGGATATTGAGCGAGCCGCGCCAACAGATAGCCGAATTCTAATTACCGGGAAAAACGGAACGGGTAAAGAGCTGGCGGCGCGTGAAATCCATCAACTGAGCAAACGTGCTAATAAACCGTTCATCAAACTGAATTGTGCGGCAATTCCCCGGGAGTTGATTGAAAGTGAGTTGTTCGGCCATGAACGCGGAGCGTTTACCGGTGCTGTGAAACGAAAAATCGGAATGTTTGAAGAAGCCAACGGCGGTACTCTGTTCCTTGATGAAATTGGCGATATGGCGCTGGAAACACAGGCCAAGCTTCTGCGAGTATTGCAGGAAAATGAATTCCAGCGCGTGGGCGGAACAGGTGTCATTTCATTTGATATTCGTATTATTTCCGCGACAAATAAACGACTTTCGGACGAGATTGCCCAGGGAGCATTTCGGGAAGATTTGTATTTTCGTATAAACGTTATCCCCATTGATGTACCGTCACTTAACGAGCGGCTAACCGATATTCCAATGCTTGTAAACCATTTTCTGAAAGCCTACAGCCTGCGAAATGATAAAAAATTAAAATTGCTGGCGCCCGGCGCGTTGGAGCCGTTACTTGCTTATCCCTGGCCGGGGAATATTCGCGAGCTAAAAAACGTAATCGAGCGGCTGGTAATTATGACGGATAGTGATGAAATTACGGCTGAGGCTGTGTTACATATTTTACCCGGACAATACCACGCGACGCGTGAGGTTACAAACAAAAATTTTGGCGCAGAATATACAGGTTCTCTGCGGGAGCGCCTTGAGCAATTTGAAATGAATTTACTGGTAGCCGAATTTGAGCGAGTCAATGGAAATGTATCACGAATGGCGGCAGACTTACAAACCGATCGTCCGAATCTACACAGAAAATTGAAAAAATACAATATCAAGTAAACGGAGAATTTCTCTAATGAATAAGACCATTCGCTATTTACTCTGCGTCCTTTTCCTTTCTTCATGCACCCTGATAACAATGTTTGGAGATTCGTTCGCACAAAAATCCCGCACCAATCAAAAATATAAAATTGATGACTGGACCGGATATACCACAACGCGACTGGTGCGACATGTGGATGTTGGGACCGAATATGTATATGGCGCTACCAGTGGTGGAATTATCCGTTACGATTATTACGCGCGCAAGTGGAAATCGCCATGGACGATTGCCGACGGCCTACCGACAAATGATTGTTATATCGTAGCGTTCGATGAATCTACCTATTATGTATGGTGCGCGACAAGCGAAGGCATTAGTTGTTATTCCCCGACATTCGAATGGTGGGAAAATTATTCGTGCAACAGCCAGATTGATGAACCGGCGATTGCCATCGGATTTGACGATCAGTATGTCTGGATTCGATATGCAAATGGTTCGATCTGGAAAGGTAATAATCAGGGAAACGCATTTTTGGGAGAAGTTGACAACGCTGATGTTAATAATGAAAATATCACATGGAAAGGTCTGCGTGAAAATCATAAAGGCCAGTTGCCTCATCTGTTTTTAGGGGGAGACTATTTGTATGCTGATGGTTATATTGAAGACATACATTTTAATCGCTATCAAATATCCGGCTGGTATTTTGATAAATGGGGGAAATATTGGGTGTCAACATTGGGATTAGGACTTGGTCGAGCAGAAACCGGCATCGATCAACTGGAGTTAATGACCGCAGGCCCATGGATCAACGAAGTGGATGCATTGGCATTGGACACTAAAAATAAAGTGATGTGGATGGGAGGCCGTGGTGAATTTTTGGGGCAATCAGGACTGTCAGCGTGGGATCGGGAAACGGATAGTTGGCAATATTATGAGGCAAAATATATTAGTGAATTACGAACAGATGCCGTGAAGGCAATTGCTGTCGATGGCAATTGGGTATGGTTCAGTACCGAAGATGGACTGGCCCGTTTCGATTCACGTGATCATAGCTGGAAACTATTTACGACGTTCAATGGTTTGCTGGATTCGTATGTTTACGATGTGGCGATTGATAACAGCAGTATTTGGGTCGGCACTGATAATGGATTAACGCGCTTGAACAAGGCAACAATCGATTCCCGTGACAGCAGTGCGGAGCATGTGATGCGTTCAGCATTGCTTGATATTCCGATTTATGATGTCGAGTTGATGGAAAATCTGGTTTGGCTGGGGACGCAATATGGCGTCTATATTTATGACAAAAATAAAAAGGTTGGCGGATTTCAGGCGACTGTCGGCGGTCCAACAAGTGAGCCGGTATACTCGGTAGCGATTCAAAAAAATATGGCGTGGTTTGGTATGGAACGTGGGGTCGATGTGTTTGATGTGGATACCAAAGAATGGTTGGGCACACCATTTCGTTTGATTGAAAACGTTGATCGAGTGAATTTTTTAGCTGCGGATGATATGGCCGTGTGGGTAGCCACCGAAAATGGTGTGTACAAATTTGATCGTGAGCGGGAGTACTGGGTTCATTTTACGACAGCAGATGGATTGCTGGATAATCGTGTTACCTCGGTTGTCATCGAAGGCGATTATGTGTGGTTTGGCGGGCCAGCCGGAATTACGAAATTTTACTGGAACTCACCGTATCGGATTGATTAACCAATATTGAGCGGAAACATGCAGGGATATCTATAGTCTAAATTCTCCCTTCTCCGTTACCCATTCTCCGATTTCTTTTCATTCAAAAATTCAACTGCCCGGGCTTCGGACCAATAAATATTTTGTTTCTTGAATTCAATAAAACCAACATGCCCACCTGAAGCAGGCATTTCCAGCCAGACATAATTGCTTTTTTCAGCTTCAGAAACAGGGTAACACCCACCTGACAAAAACGGATCATTTTTGGCGTTCACGATCAATGTCGGAATACGAATATCCGGAATGATGCGTTGACTGCTGCATTTGATCCAGTAATCTTCCGCACTTTTAAATCCATGAATCGGCGCTGTGTAGCGGTCATCGTAATCCTTAAAATTTTTAATCTGATGAAAATCCTTGTCGTCGATTTGATCGGGCATAATAGCCATTTTCTCACGAATTTTGTGATGAAACGATCGCAGGAACCGCTTCATATAAAGTCTACATTTTGGTTTTGCCAATTCGCCGGAACTGGCTGTTAAATCACATGGAACGGAAAAGACAACGGCCCTGGCAATTAAACTGGAAAGAGATGCGCTGTTCCAGCCGAGATAGTTGAGTGTTAAATTTCCACCCAAACTGAAACCAATTAAAGCAATTTGATTGTACTGCTCTGTGGATTGCGCACGTTGAATGACACGATCCAGATCATCGGTTACGCCATTATGGTAGAACCGTAATTGACGATTTATTTCTCCCGAACACGAGCGATAATTCCATGCCAGCGCATCCCAGCCGTGTTGATTCAATTGCTTCACCATCCCAACTACATATTGCATCCGGGAGTTGCCCTCCAGTCCATGCGATAAAATCGCTAATTTTGAACTGCCAATTTGGGACCAGTCCAAATCCAGAAAATCGTCATCATCCGTAAGAATACGTTCGCGTTGATAGTTAACCGGCTCGCATTTTCTGAAAAGTGTTGGATAGACTGTCTGCACATGAGCATTCTGCATAAAGAATGGCGAACGATATGTTGATTTTTCGATTACTGGCATAATGAATGTCGTTTCTGGCTTTTGTTATTTGGGTTGACCGGATTTTGCTCCATGGTCTGTACGATAATGCAATTGGGAGTACTATTTGTTATGAAATCTAACTTCACCACTCAACGACTAAAATCTAAACAACACCTGTAACGTAGGGGAAATATCGGTCGTGATTAGTGAAGAAAACATGTAACCGCTACGATTCGTGTCTTTTTGATATTCAATACTCATTTTCATAACATGAACGCTTAGACGTACGACCAGGTTCTTTTCAACTGCGAGATCAATATTTAAGGGGAAAGAAATACCCATATCATATTTGGTATAATTGTTCAGTTTATAATGAACAGAGCCACTTGCCGATTCAATCGTTCGTTCAGGAATGAAATAGTAGTGGACAGGGAATTCCGGGCCGGCGGATAATTTAAACGAAAATAGTTTGTATAATTGATAGTAAAATCCGACATTCAATCCAATGCCTTTCTGGGTAGTTTTGGTATCATAGTCAATTCCATCGGTTTTTTCAATCGAATGATATAATATCAGTTGAGTTGCCAGTTCAAGATCATCGTTCAGGTTTGTGTGAAATGATGGCTTCAATGCCAGCTCATAATCGATTTGATTACGGCCAGTGGACAGGTGGCCATCAAGCTGAAGGCCGATAAAAGATTTCGCGTACGTGTTAGAGAAGAATAGAAGTAATCCGAAAATTAAAAGTCGTTTCATGGTATATCCTCATTTGTGTAGAAATTCTGTTTAAGTGGCTGTCAATTTATAGGCCACAAAGACACGAAAACACAAAGAAAAAAATTAGTTACTCTTAAGAAACTTGAAATATGCTTTTAAATTCTATCAATAGTCAGATGAAGATAATAGATGTCATTCCGGTTTTCGCCGTTCTTGGGCGGAATACCGGAATCTCCTTCCACATATTTCGTAAATAAAAAAAATCGTTAGATGGTAATAATAAAGAAAAAGAATAACCCGGATGTCTGAATTGTTACAAATATAATTTATATGTCCTTATTTATTAGGTATTAAACAAAAACAATCAGAGAAATATCGTAGTTTACTATCTTGTCGGAATATAAATAGACAGTGCAAAAAATTATTCTGCTGAATTTTTCTGTGATCGATTCAACCAGCTTAGCCAATCCAATAAGCACTCACTCCATCTCCCGAGATGGGCGTCGGCGCGCGCCAGGCCAAAGCCGTGACCACCCACCGGAAAGATGTGCATTTCCGCAGAAACGTGGTTTTCCAACAGAGCATTATAAAATGCCAGACTATTTTTTACAGGAACCGACGTGTCATCTCCGGCGTGAACGAGAAATGTTGGGGGCGTTTGTTCGGTGACTTGAAGTTCGTTTGAAAAAGACGCCACCAGTGCAGAATCTGCATTTTCCCCAAGCAGTGCGTCGCGCGAGCCTCGATGCATAAACGACTGTGTAAACGTAATAACCGGATAGATTAATATCATGAAGTCTGGCCGGGAACTTAAGGTTTCGACAGAATCGGAAGCTGATTTGTCGCCATAATCAAAATGCGTTCCCAGCGTGGATGCCAGATGCCCACCGGCAGAAAATCCCATCACACCGATTTTTGACAGATCGATGTGCCATTTTTCAGCATGAACGCGGGTCAAACGGATGGCACGTTTGGCATCCACCAACGGTGATTTGTATCCGATTATGTTGGATTTTGAAGTCGGGAGTCGATATTTCAACACAACGGCGGCGATACCATGGGCGTTTAATAGTTTGGCAATATCGGAACCCTCCAGGTCATAGGCCAGTCGAGCATAACCGCCACCGGGACAGATGACGACCGCTTGTCCGGTTGAACTTCGTCTTGACGGTATATAAACCGCTATGTCCGGCACTTGTATATTACTGATACGGACGATGTCGGTAGAATCGCGTTGCTCAATCTCATCGCCTGATTGAGAGTTTGGTATGTTTTTCGGCCAGAGCGGAAGTAAATAGTCCTGACTGAAACCAAGTGCGGGAAGAATTAAAAAAATCAAACTTAACATTATCGATTTTTTCATAATCATCCTTTTTTGTCTTTTATTGATTCGTTATTAGGCAAGAATACTGAGTAATGAGGAAAATAGTAAGTTTATTTTTAACCATCATATAATTTGTTCAGAAATAGCGGGATGGAATCTATTATAAAACGTTTCATTTAAATTGATTTCAACTCGCAAAGTTACTTCCGGATGCAGGCTTCAGCAAAAAAAGCCTTATACAGTTAATATTAAAAAATATAATGCGAAGGTTTGGCGACGAATACAAAGTTAGAATTGACAACTACTATTGGTATCCTTTCAATATTAGTTGGTTATGTTGACTTCGACAAGCTCAGTCAACGGTATGTTCCGTACCTTGAGCTTGTCGAAGGGTACACTCACCATCATTTATTGAACGGATACTACTATTGTTTCACTTTACTGCCGATTTTGTTTTCTTCCCCCTTTAATAATCGCTTGATATTGCTGCGATGCGTGAATACAATCAATAGTGCAATTAAAGCACCGAAATAAAGCATCACATCGCTTACAGGACGTTGCAAACCGAATCGTAATACTGCCAGGGTAATCGGTAATGAAATGGCAGAAATCATTGAGCTGACGGAGACAATTCGGGATAAAAATAATGTCAGACCAAATACAATCAAACAGACAAGTGCAGCCAGCGGATAAATTCCGATAATCATGCCAGCACCAGTGCCAACACCCTTCCCTCCGCGAAAACCGGCAAACACTGTCCAGATGTGCCCGATGATGGCGCTAAGTCCGGCAAATATCTGGATCAGATCTCCGGACATTGCCGGCTGATCCACGCGTATTTTGGCAATAAGAACCGTGGCAACGATCCCTTTGGCAATATCAATTAACATGACCGACAGACCAAGTTTCCAACCAAGAATTCGCCAGGCATTGGTTCCGCCGGCATTGCCGCTACCATGTTCGCGAATATCAATTCCGCGAAACAGCTTTGAAAAGATAATGCTGGTTGGAATGGAGCCAACAAGATAGCTCAGGACAAAAATTAGTATTAGCGAAACCATTTTTCCTTCTCCTTTTTGATTGCAATGCGAGCGGTCGTGTAAACGATATTGATAGGCCAACGATATGGCGTTTATTACACAACCATGAGTTGTTCAATTTTTTCCCGAATCAGATCGCGCAACTCATTCACTTTCATATGCTGATAGTTATCATATGGAATCGGCTCCCCAATTCGAAAGTGAACTGTACCCGGACGAAGCAACAAACTCTGTACTTGTTTAATTTCAAAAGCGCCAACCATCGCCAACGGAACAATTGTTGCACAGGCGTTTTTTGCCAGGTGGAACGGACCTTTCATGAATGTCCGTAATTTCCCATCTCGGGTGCGATGACCTTCCGGAAGAATGATGATAGAAGTTCCGTCTTCGAGCGCTGCCTGGGCCTGTTTCAAACTTTCAATTGCGGATTTTGTGTTGTGGTGACTAATCGGGATATTCCCGAATTTTCGAATCACCGTCCCCCAAATCGGCCAGCGAAAATGGCTATCGAGTTCCACACCCCGTGTCAGGTTGGGCAGATAACCATTTAAAACGAATGAATCGAACATATTTACGTGATTGCACATGAATAAATATGTTCGCTTCGGATCAAGATGCCCATTCATAATCCGATCTACGCGAATTCCAAATATACCAAGTATCAGCCGACAGAAGAATTTAATTAATGGATCGAACCGATATGAGCCGCCTAAAATCGAAAGAACGATTGTAATCCCGGCGAGCAGAAGAAATATCGGAATTCCGATCAGGTAAATCAGAATCGAACGCACGTGTGTCATGTAATTTGTGTAATTCTGGTTTGGTATGCTTTTTTATTATGACAAAAATATAATAAAAAAACCGGCCATTTGCAATTAAAAAAAAGACCGATTAGATGGGGATGCGTAATGCGTAAGTCAGAAAGATTATTTGACAGATTGAAATCGGACTATGTAGGTAGGATGGCAGCGCTGAATCACCTGGCAATGAAAATTTGTCCGTGAAACGGCTCGAGCGATAAGCTTGAAGGTTTAATATCGAGTTCCGTGTCTTTCATTGATGTAACATTATAGGATATCCATTGATTTGATTCATGGGGAATGGTTAATTCAACGTTGGCGGGTGTATCAGATAAATTAAGAACAATGCATGCAAAATGGTTTTCAGATTGTCGATAAAATGCGGCAATTTGTCTGGAATTGTTGTGCGGCAAGGCGTCAATTGCTCCATTAGTGAAAACAGGATACTGTTTCCGTAAATGAATGAGAGATTTATAAAAACTTTTAACGCTGTTTGCGCCACGAATTTTCCAGTTAATGGGACTTTGATCAAACAGGCTAATATATTTCGTTTCACCGACTTCCTGGCCATTATTAATTAAAGGCATGCCCGGTGATGTAAACACAAGCGCAGCAAACGGACGAAAGGAATGGACACCAAATTTATAAACGGCGCGGGCGTGATCATGGTTTTCAAGAAAACGAAAACGCAATGCATTGGCCGGATAATCCTTTTGAGAATTGCAAATGTGTTCAATTGCCGATTGGGCATCAGCCTCTTGCGTGTATATTTTTGACATAATGTGATACAGCGACCAATCGTAGGTAACATTAAACGATTGCAGATGTAATTCCGGATCTTCCCATTCGGCAATCATAAAAAACTCGGGATTAATTGTGGTAAGCTGATTGTGGATGTCGCTCCAAAACGATTCCGGCACCAACCCGGCGACATCACAGCGAAAGCCATCGACACCCATTTCCTTAATCCAATAAATCATCACATCTTTCATGTACTGAACCATTTTTGGATTTTCATAGTTGAAATCAATCACATCTGACCAGCCGGGAATTTGTCGTGTGAATTCACCGGATTCATCCTTTTGGAACCAGTCCGGATGATCCTGCAATTCGGAATGATCCTGTGCGCCGTGATTACTTACTAAATCTATAATTATACGCATGCCGCGTTGATGCGCTTCCGCTACAAGTGTTTTAAAATGTTCTTTTCTACCCAAATCAGGGTGAATACGCATGTGATCACGCACTGCGTAAGGACTGCCCAACGGGCCTTTGCGTTTTTTCGTGCCAATAGTATGAATGGGCATCAACCATAAAATATTGACACCTAAATCCGCTAATTCCGGCAGTCGTTTTGTAATGGCTGTAAATGTTGCTTCATTGCTGAATGCCCGTGGGTTGATTTCATAGACAACAGATGATGACAACCATGACGGAGATGCTATTCCCGGTGTATCACTATATGATCTTGTGCGTTTGATAATACCGAAATTGTCGAGTGTTGAAATCGGCATGCGTACTCCTGTTGTTCATTCAGAATTAAAGAGTGAAAAGCAGATTAAGACCCGGTGTAACGGATTGTAAAACAACAAAATGGAAAACTAACGCAGCAGGAGAAGTTTTTGGGTCTCGTGGAAAGTACCGACGTTTAGGCTAAAAATGTAGACGCCTGAAGTAACCGGTAAGCCGTTGTTATTAGTTCCATTCCAGTGAAAGAGATATGTGTTGGCCGTCTGGAATTCATTAACGATTGTTTTTACAAGTTGGCCAGAAATATTATACATAGACAATGTAACGCTATTGGGTTGATAAAGTTCGTATTTTATGGTTGTTTTGCTGTTAAATGGATTCGGATAGTTGGCATATAGCACGAATTTTTCCGGATGTGTTGTATCGTTATCCGGAGGTGTCACTGTTGTATCATCCGATTGAAAGGAAAAATGCGACGATGGTGCGTCGTACGGGTGCGTTTTGCGTGCCCCGCTTTCATCTGTGGCAGTAATATAAAATGATAATACGAAATTGCCTTTTGGTGTGGGGATAATCGTTTGGTATTGATGGTCTATATCGGTTTTTTGCATTTGGACAGAATTATATTTATTTTCATCGAATGAATAATAAAATCGTACAGAATCTTCAGGAATATTTAATTTAGAAAAGATATTCGTTTTAATAGTATAGCGATTGTTGCCCTTTTCGATTTCGGGAAGGTTACTGAAAAAGAGACCATGATAGTACAAGGCCTCGACAGCATTTACAATTCCCCAGCCATAGTCGTTATTCGGATCGTCTGCACGGCTTGCTGTTTTGCGCAGGGCATCGCGCACTTGCATTGGTGTTAATTCCGGATGAGCTGATAAAATAAGCCCGGCAACACCTGCTACCAGAGGCGCGGAAAACGATGTGCCCTGAACAAATGAATAATCTGCATCACCGGAGGCACGGGCAGCATACACTCCGGAACCCATGGCAACGACATCCGGTTTGATACGACCATCAAAGGTTGGCCCTCTTGAACTAAACGAATTTAATTGCCCGCTGCTATTAACGCCGCCGACACTTATAACACTATCGCCGTCCGCCGGGGCAATCATATATTTCCAACTGTTTGAACGTTCATTCCCCATGGAATTTACTACAACAACGCCCTTGCGAGCGGCAATATCGGCAGCTTTAGTCGTAATCGCTGTATTGCCATCCATATCACTGTATTGGTACCAGTCGTTATAGCCAAGCGAACTGCTAACAACATCCACGCCTTGTGCTTCCATCCATTCAAGACCGGCCACCCAGTAGTCTTCTTCAGCGATGGTCTCGCTACGGTCGTCTTCGGTTTTGGCAAGCAGGAATTGCGCATCATAAGCGGGGCCAATTAGCTTACCGTATTTATAGCCGCCAAGAACAGATAACACGTTTGTGCCGTGATTACGTTGACTACTGATATCGTTGTTACTTTCCTGGTTATCGGTATTACTATCTTTGTTGATAAAATCATATTCGGCAATGACCTTTAACCTGGCAAAGGCTTCATGTTGCTTATAGCGAAAGCCTGTATCCAGAACGCCTATTAAAACGTCCAGTCCGGTAATGCCCATTTGATGAGCGTCAGTAACACGGATCTGATAATTTTGATTAAGTGATGAACCGTATTCATCTTCCAGTGTTTGACTTGCAGATAATTTGGTGGCGGAAGGCGCGACTGTTTTAACCGGATACGGGTGGAATTGTTGAACCGGGCGAACGTCGATTATCCACGATTGTGATTTCAACAGTGTAATTTGTGCGGTTGTCAGATGGGCGCTAACAGAATTCAGCCAGCGGGATTGCTGAATCGGCTCGATTCCCATTCTGTCTAGCCGTTCAAGGTAGGCCGGGCTAATTGGCACGTCGTAATGATCGGTTATGGTGGTGGCGGCTAGTGTTTTGGCTCGGCGAATTAATGCTCGTTTGGAGAGTGCCGGTGTTTCCTGGCTATTATATTGTGGTTTGTCTTTAAAAAAAATCCAATATTTTCCATAACTACACAACGCATTATTCGACAGGCTGAATAATAGAATAATAATGACAAAAAAGTACGCACAATATTTCATAGCACAACCACCACTTATAAAATGACGGATCAGTCAAATTCGACCGATCCGTGCTTGTATTTGAATGCTATTTTCTGCAAAGACGGTTTGTGAAAGCTAAAAAATGTGAACGGCTAGCTGAAAATAATGATCAATTCAAAGTAAATTAATTAACGCGGTTCGACGGAATATGTCCTGAGCTTATCAATGGATTCACCGTGAAGATTGAACTTCAGCCTGAGCGTAGTCGAAGGCGATTCGTTGAACTGGTCATTCATATTAAACGTAATATCTGATTTTGTTATTTTTTAACCACACGAACTTCTTCCATAACAACATCAACTTTGGGACGATCATGTGAATCACGCTCTACACCGACAATTTTATCAACAATATCCATGCCTTTTGTAACACGGGCAAACACAGTGTATTGTCCATCGAGATGATATTTTGGTGAAACACAAATAAAAAATTGGGTTCCGGCACTGTTTATGTCGCGGCCACGAGCAGTTGATATAATACCGCGATCATGATGAATATCATTGAATTCGGCGTTTAACTTGTAGCCGGCATCGCCAGTACCATCGTTCGCCGGATTATCATCACGGGTTAAAATATCGCCTCCCTGAATTACAAAGCCTGGTACTACACGATGAAATGTAGTGCCATCATAAAATCCGGCATTGGCCAGTTTTTTAAAATTGGCGCAGTGGTTCGGGGCTTTTTCCGCGAAGAATTCCAGTTCAATTGTACCCATTGTCGTTTTAATGACGGCTTTTTCATCATCTGTTACCGGTTCGTTGGGAAGCGCCTGGACTTTCTGTTTTAAGGCTTCAATTTCCTGAGCAGACAGTTTTGCAAAAACTTTCGGTTCGGATTTCTTTTCCCCACAGTTTGACAACAAAAGCGCAGCAAGCATCATCATCATTCCTGCTTTCTTGATCATTGTAAATACTCCATATGCTTTTTTTTAAATGAGTTAACAAAATTAACCTATAGTAGCAAATATTCCATAAAAAGTCAAGGAAAATCATTTTGAATATTGGTGTTTCGGGCGGAAAAGGCTGTGTACCAGAAGAAAGCTATCGTGCGAATGAAGGATGAAAAGAGATATGTCTTTTCAGTTGCAATTGAAACAGAAAATTGTTACTTTCATCCATGTCTCATGAAAAAACATATGTTGATATTGCATTACCGGTTCCCGTGTATCAGATGTTCACTTATATGTTACCCGAGACACTGCGTGATTCTGCAGAAATTGGTATGCGGGTGCTGGTTCCATTTGGTAAACGCCATCTGACCGGTTTTATTGTTGCATTTCCGGCAATGGCACAGGTGAGCAACATTCGGCAGGTGATGGACCTGGTCGATGATTCACCGATGATCAACGCTGAACAATTACGCCTGGCCGAGTGGATTTCATTATATTACATCTGTCCATTGGGCGATGTGCTTCGGGCAATGGTTCCCGGTGGAACCCAAATTGCGTCTCAGGTATGGCTAATTCCAACCAATAAACTAAAATTGATTACCCACCAGATTCACACTATTCGATCCCCTCAACAGCAAGCGGTATTCGAATTTGTCTTGAATGATCATACACCAACGTTGCAACGTCTGCTAAAGCATGTGAAAATATCCAATCCATATTTTACGTTAAATCAATTGGAACGTGAAAGCTGGATTAGCAGGCAAATGGAAATGACTCGTCCAACAGCCCGGCCAAAGTTGGAACTGTGGGTCCGTATGGTAATTGAAAAATCAGCACTCGGCGAAATTATTCAAAAGTTGGAAAAACGCAGTCCGGCGCAAGCACGGTGTTTGCAGCAATTACAGGAAAATGGAGAGATGTTAAAATACGATCTTTGCCAGGCTGCCAATACGTCAACGGCGGTTATAAATGCACTCGCGCGAAAAGAACTGATTGAAGTGTTTAAAAAGGAAGTGATGCGTGAATATCAACTCGAGTATAATGTGAAGACTCGAACGGATATTTCGCTAAATGATGAACAGCGTGTGGCTGTTGATGCGGTAAGTAATAGTTTTGCGCGCAGGCTGTTTGATGTGTTTTTACTGCTTGGAGTAACCGGCAGTGGCAAAACGCAGGTTTACATCGAAACATTGAAGCAGGTTATTCAGAATGGTAAAACGGCAATTATTTTGGTTCCGGAAATTTCATTAACTCCACAAACAGTCAGCCGGTTTACCGCGAATTTCCCGGGAATGGTTGCCGTGCTTCATAGCAGAATGTCCGTGGGAGAACGATTCGACTCCTGGCGTCGGATTCGTGCTGGAGATTATCAGATTGTGATTGGGCCGCGCTCGGCGATTTTTGCTCCGTTGACAAATATTGGATTGATTGTTGTGGACGAGGAACATGAGTCAAGCTATAAGCAATACGATTCCACGCCATTGTATCATGCTCGTGATGTCGCGATCGTTCGTGCCAAGCTGAACGAGGCTGTAGTTATTCTTGGCTCGGCGACTCCATCTGTTGAATCATATTATAATGCACGAATCGGTAAATATAAATTACTCACCTTGAACCAGCGAATCGAAAATATTCCGTTACCTGCCGTCAAAGTGTATGATATGCGGGAAATACCAAGTCATACATTGAAAGGTGAATTGCGCATATTATCACCGTTGCTGGAAAAAGCAATTCGTCAAAAGCTGGATCTTAATGAACAGGTGATCCTATTGCAGAATCGCCGTGGTTATTCATCGTTTATCATGTGTCAGGATTGCGGGCATATTGAACGATGCGAGCAATGCGATATTACGCTGACGTTTCATGTATCGGTTCATCGTTTACGCTGCCATTATTGCAATTTTATCAAACGTGCGCCAGAAACCTGCCCTGCATGTAACAGCCGGGAACTGGTGTTTCACGGTATTGGTACGCAACGGGTGGAAGAAGCTTTGCAACAAACATTTCCAACTGCCAGAATTTTACGGATGGATATGGATACGACCACCCAAAAGCAATCGCACGAGCGAATGTTGCAGGAGTTTGCCAATCGTAAATACGATATTTTGCTGGGCACACAAATGGTGGCCAAGGGGTTGGATTTTGAAGGTGTTACGCTGGTCGGAGTAGTGTCGGCAGATACGGCGATGTACTTGCCGGACTTTCGGGCATCCGAGCGAACGTTTCAATTACTTACTCAGGTAGCCGGGCGTGCAGGTCGCAAAGGTGGCGCCGGAGATGTAATTATCCAAACCCAGGCGCCGGATAATTTTGGATTGATTTGTGCAAGGACCCATGATTCTGTGAAGTTTTTTGCATCCGAAATTCAGCATCGTAAGGAACTAAGTTACCCCCCATTCTCTCGCCTGGTGCAAGTGCTCGTCAAGGGCACCGATGAGCAGGAGGTGATCCAATCGATAAACAGTATTCATGACTATCTAAATCATGAGAAATATCCCTGGATAATTCTGGGTCCCGTACCTGCGCCGATCGCCAAAATTCAGAAATACTCACGCTGGCACCTGATTTTGAAAGTGGATAAAAAAAATGATCCGAATGGAATGTATACGCATCGAATTTTAACAACAATGATGAAAACACAGCCATTTGTCCGCAATAGTGACCGCATTCGCATCTCTATTAATGTGGATCCGACGTCGTTATTATGAAAAATTGCCTACAATTCACTCTTACCGAAACGTAAATTCACCAAAAGTTACTTTCCTGAAAAATCTAAAATTTCTCTTGCATAAGTAGTATACAAGTCATATATTAAGTCAATAATTACTTAATTATCAGCACCTTTTTCAGGAGAGAATTTTTGCGTTATGCACTAATTTCTGATATCCATGCCAACCTGGAAGCGCTGATTTCTGTACTTTCGCATATCGAAACACAACACATTGATTCGATTGTTTGTTTGGGCGATATTGTCGGATATGGCCCGTCTCCGAATGAATGCATCGACTTGATTGCACAGTCGTGCGATATCATTCTTACAGGAAACCATGATTTTTCCTGCATTGACAGTGATGAAAAATATCGTTTTAATCAATATGCACGTATTGCCATTGAATGGACGAATTCTGAATTGACGGAAGCATCTCGTGCTGTTTTAAACGACGTGAAACTTGAAGACCGTATTGATCAATATTTACTCGTTCATTCAAGTCCGGATGATCCGATCATGTGGAATTATATCATCACCCTGGAGCATGCAATCGAAAATTTTGGCACGTTTGATGATGTGGCATGTTTTTTGGGACATACTCATGTACCGGTTGTGTTTAATAAAAAGGAAGCAGGTTCGTACGGTTTGATTCGGAACAATCCGGTTACACTGTTTCAAACTGAACAATATTTGATCAATGTTGGAAGTGTTGGTCAGCCCAGGGATGGAAATGTCGATGCATCGTACGGAATTTTAGACACATCAAATCGTGAATATGAAAATATTCGCATCCCGTATGATGTCGCAAAAACACAAACAAAAATGGAAGAGATAGGTTTACCCACCTTTTTAATAAATCGTATGGCTCACGGTAGATAGACAACTATGTTTTTGAGGAGTGAAGGTAATGAATGTTGAAAAAGGAGGAAATGGCCAGCCTGTGGTTCTTTCAGGCGAAATGTATAAGGCTATATCCGAAGTATTATCCGATTTGGCAGCGAAGACCAGGGCAAAAACCATTATATTTGCTGATTCGAATGGTCACCCGATCACACAACGCGGTCAGACGTCGGAAATTAATATCCCAAATATGGCAGCGTTGGGAGCAGGCGATTTTGCCGCAACATCAGAAATGGCAAAAATTGTTGGTGAACCGGGTCGGTTTAAATATTTGTATCATGAAGGTGAAAAATCAAATGTATATCTTTCCAGTGTCACCGATAATTTTTTGTTGTTGATTGTATTCGATACCAACATTGCATTGGGCATGATTCGGATTTTTACCAAACGAACAATTGAAAAGCTAACGGAATTACTGAACGAAGCTAAAGGAGAAGAACAAAAGGCTTCGGAATTTCTTGATGTTGAATTCAGTACCTACTTGAATAAGGAACTGGATAAGGCTTTCAATTTCTAGTAATACGACGTCCGCCCCCGCATCATTATTAATCGTATTTCTGACGGAAGCGGGATAGCCCGGTTAAGCACCTTCGACAATACGAAGATTGAACTTACACCTGAATAAAAATAGATTTAAGCACAATTATCAGGTAGGGTTATTGCTGTTCGCGTTTCAGAATAATTGCATATCAGACACAAAATTGAAAATCTATGAATAATTCAGGCTATGTTTATTAATTGGGCGCTTCAGGAAATCAATCTGAAAATTGTTTATTACGGCCCCGGACTGAGCGGAAAAACAACCAACTTAATTTATATTCATCACAAACTGGATCCGTCAATTCGAGGTGATCTGGTTTCCCTGTCGACAAAAGAAGATCGCACGTTGTTCTTTGATTTTTTGCAACTCGAAATGGGGAAAATTGGTGGGAAGACACCGAAATTCAATCTGTATACCGTTCCGGGGCAGGTATATTACGCAACAAGCAGGAAATTAATTCTCAACGGAGTAGATGGACTTGTCTTTGTTGCCGACTCCCAAAAGGAAAGAATGGAAGAAAATCTCGACACGCTGCTGGATCTTGAGAAAAATCTGATTGAAATAGGTGAAACATTACAGAGTTTTCCCTGGGTAATACAATATAATAAACGTGATTTACCAAACGCCGAAAAAATTAGTACGCTTCAACGAAATTTGAATTATTTTAATGCGCCTTATTTTGAGAGCCAGGCCCATAATGGAACAGGTGTTTTTCAAACGCTGAAATCTATTATCAACCGGGTAGTTGCTCACATACAGGCGAATGGAAATCTTTGATACAGGAATTATAACAGAAAATGGAAAAATCACCTCAAGTAGCAATCGAAAAATTCATGAACCAGATCGTTGGCATGGGTAATTATGAAATGGCCTTCCTGTTTTCCGAAGAAGGACTGCCAATGGCTGAAGTTTGTGGGCAGGAAACGATTCCAGAAGATCGATTGGTAGAAATGTCGCTGTTGTTTCAGGAAGTGATGAAAATGGCAGATGTTATCGGTGGCATTTCACAAGTCAGGGAAATTGTTATTGAAGGTTCTAACCGCCGAAAAATAATATTCCGCTTTTTTCAGGCATTCCATCAGAATTTAATATTATCGTTGGTTATTCCTCCGCGCAAGACATATAAAGGATTGACCAACAAGCTGATGAAACTGGTCGAAAAAGTATCCGAATAATATGGATTACTTGTTTGTGTTAATAAGCCGCCTTTCTATTTTGTGAGAGTGCGGTTTTTTTATTTTTTTGGGAGGAAAAATGGATGCATCTAAGCCACGTCGGCTTACAACGTTTTCATGGATATTGTATGATTTTGCCAATACAATTTATTCCATGAACGTTGTTACCATGTACTTTTCGACATGGATTGTGGTAGACCTCGGGCGTGGTGATCGTGTGGTTGGGACCGCTAATTCGCTATCTATGATTTTTGTGGCGCTAACGCTGCCAATTTTGGGCGAAATATCCGATCGCTTCCAACGACGGATGCCGTTTTTATTCATTTATACGCTGGCCTGTGTGTTGGCAACCATCGGAATTGGAGTCATCGGCCAGACCGGGCTTGACATTGGGATAAAAATTCTATGGGCGGTTTTGTTATATATTGTGGCGAATTATGCATATCAGGGCGGCCTGGTTTTTTATAATTCATTACTACCCTACGTCTGTACCCCACGCAGTATTGGGCGCGTATCCGGATATGGAGTTGCATTAGGATATTTCGGTTCAATATTTGGATTAATTATCGCGTTGCCATTTGTTGAAGGAAGTCTGTACGGATTAAAAATTCCATTTATTGAAGCCGGAGGGAGTGTTGCAGCATTTGTCCCATCCGGGTTGTTGTTTATGGTCTTCGCGATTCCGATCTTTATCTTCGTAAAAGATCCAGCATCAACGAGCAGTCAATTCAATCACACTATAAACATTAAAGAATCGTTTTCCAAGGTATGGGATAGTTTATCCAATACAAGGAAGTATCCTGGCGTCACACGTTTTCTGGTAGCAAAATACTTTTATGAAGATGCAATTCAAACAATAATTATTTTTATGGCAGTCTATGCCCAAAAAGTTATGGGATTCAGTAAGGGGGAAACAACGACGTTCTTTATAATTGTTATTCCGTTTGCAATTATCGGCTCCGCGTTATGCGGAATTGTGACAGACCATTTCGGGCCGAAAAAGACATTAATGATTGTTTTGTTTGGCTGGATAATAGCATTATCTCTTTTAATAATGACTATGAATATTACCGTATTCTGGATATTGAGCGCCAGTGTTGGTATTTTTATGGGGTCAACATGGACAGCCGCTCGCCCGTTGTTAATTTCACTGGTGCCTCAGAAGATGTTGGGAGAATTTTTCGGGCTTTATTCGTTTTCCGGAAAATTGGCAGCGATTGCTGGTCCGTTGATTTGGTCCGTTGTTGTCGATGTCTTCAATGATCGAGGCGACGTTTTCAAGTATAAAGCGGCCATTTTTTCATTACTTATTCTTATGTTGATTGGGATATGGATTTTAAGGAAAGTGCCAAATATTTGGAGTAAAGAAAATATTCTTGTTGAATAAAATAATACAACAAACCGTGTCATGTTGCATCAGTGTTGTTCCATGTATGAGACATGTTTTTATGAAAAATTTTTAGCTTGTTCTTTTACAATTTATTAAGAAATGCTATAACTGTCATTAATTTTAAAAACTAATGACATAATAGAATTGTTACAAATTGCCATTCATTTCGATGAAAATCCACTCTATCCATGAAAAATAAAATGGTATAGTGTTTGCATTTTGGATGATAAATTATCAAAATGTAACTATTTAATAGAGGATTTCATGAAAAAACGATTGGTCATCATTTTGGGGGTGGGAATATTATTAATGAATAGCGTTAATAATGCGCAGGCGAAAGTGAACAATGACTTGGCAAATCGCTTTGCAGAAATATTGCAATTCAGGAAAGATATTTCCTACCAAAACAAAGTGGCATCCACTACAAAAATTACGTCATTATTTATCCGTTCATCCGAAGATCGGGAAATTGATTTGACTGTATTGGTTACACACGACGATCACATTACGGAATTGATTCAACGGATGCTAAATGAACACGTCACACCATTGATTTTTTCGGTTTCTACAATGCCATTCGTGGAAACAACATTTGATCCGACGGCGTTTGTATTTGAGCAGGGAAACAAACGCTGGTCGCCGGGCGATAAAAATCCGGAAAATTTTGTCTTTCCGCTAGGTGAAGATGAACTGTTTGGCGGACAAATGTGTGAGCAGGATGTCCATCAGGGCGTGATCATGTTGCCAATGGGTTTTGATCTGAATAAACCGGTAAAAGTTTCCTATAAAAATTTTAAGAAGATGTGCCGATTTAAATAGTATTAATGATTTGCATGTTATAATTGTGATTGAATGAGCGATAGTCCTGGCTATCGCTTTTTTCGTTCAATCAACTCTGAAAACTTCGAATGCCATAAAGCCTGGCTTATTGAGTGTATAGCAAATTGTAGGAATTCAGCTTTTTTTGTTGCATGGTGATGAGCTATTCACTCCTCGACTCCGCTCGGAGTGAAGTCATTGCCAGCGTCAAACTGAGCGGAGTCGAAGTATGAAGCGTTGTTCTTATGATTTGCTACATGCTCTGGCTTATTCTCCACAAAGTATTAAAGTAAAGAAGCTACACAATGAATAATTTTTTAGAGTGATATTTCAATATGATATAGTCTCTAAATACTTGAATCGCATAATCTACTAATATTTTTCTTGTAACTATTCAGTAGGCCGATGCATCGGAATGACACGCCTGTGCGAGACGGCAAGCTCAGTCGATGCTTAATTCCATAACCTACCTGAATAGTTACTTTTATTTCGTGTTGCCTGGTGCTTTTTGTGTCTGTGTGGCAAAATCGATACGAAAAACAGAAATATAACAAAGTCGAAAAGGTTGATTTTGTTTTTAAAAAAATTATTATGAAAATGCTTTTGAATAACGAAAAGGATTTTGTATATTATCGGTTTAATAAATTCAGAAGTAGAAGAAACGAGTTAGTATGTTATCACGGTATTCGACAGATTTCTCATTTCGTAACATCATCTTAATTCTGTTCTACATAAGCGGAATATCCGCGGCTATTTATCCGATTCTTGGTATCCGTTTTTTTGTTCTGGTATTTGGTAACACATTTCCTGCAATCTTAACTGTTTTTGTCACCTATTTCTTGGGTGTTATTCTGGGAGCGCTTTTCGGAGGAATGTATATTGATGCCAAGTGGTACGAACTTAAAAATTTTACTCGGGCTGAATATTTAACCGGCATCTATTCAATAATTTTTATTCTCTCGATCGATAAATTATCCGAAATTTATTTCCCACTGTTTCATTTGAACGTAGATAAAACGACTGCAACACTCATCACAAATTTTATTATATCCATTGCGATTACTTTACCGCTTTCATTTCTGAGTGGCGCCAAGTTTTCTATTCTAGGCCGCTATTTGGTCAGGCAAGACGCTATCGTCGTGCGTGAACTCGCGATGATGCACAGCGGCCATCTGTTTGGCTTATCCCTTGGCAGTATTTTGGCGGTTTTATGTGTGCAGGTACTCGGCGTTCGTCTTTCATTTTTCATTGTGCCGGTTTTTAATTTCATCAACGCAGCCACCGTAAAAGTGCTACTCATAAAATTTGCACACCCACAGCGACTTGTATCCGAATTTTACGATCAACAATTAAAATATTTTTCAAAACTTAATGAAAATATTTCTCCGTTTTTAAAATACTTTGTGCTTGCACTAAATGGCCTGATGAGTTTTGTTGCCGTTAGTTATTTGGTCATTTTATTCCGACCAATTTTAAATATAACAAGTGGCAATTTATTTGTCCAGGGCCTGCTGTTGGCGTTTGTGTTTTTAAGTATGGCGATCGGAAGTTTTTTGGTTGGCAAAATTACGCGTGAGGATCGGAATCTTGTTTTTAAGTCGTTTCTGCTTTTAATCGGTTTGTCGGTTTTTATTTTACTATCTGTAATTTATCAACCGAAAATTATTATCTTCAGCAAAAAACTCTGGTTGCAGCAATACAAATATCTGAGTTATTTTTCATTCATTGATATTATCATATTCGTATTCCTTTCTTATAATTTTATCGGGATGCTATTACCACTCCTGTATAAAATATACCTCACAAAATTTGAACGGATTGGTAATAATTTTGGACGCTTTTATGCATCCTATTTCATCGGGGTACTACTCGCCATTCCAACAACGATTTATTTTTTAATTCCTCATATCGGCACAATGCGAAGCGCTGTCGTCTTGGCCACAATTTCATTAGGGACGACTGTTATACTATTTTCACGCAAGCCGGAAATTCTGGTGATTTATCGGGTGGCGTATGCTGTTCTGGCGATTTCGATATTAGTTGGATTCTTTATGTTCACGCCCGACTATTTTACTGTATCCGTTGAAAAGAATGAAAAATTAATACAATCGATAAATACTGATTGCTCGTATTCGGTGCATCGGGATGTCAAAACAAATGACCTCATGTTGAAAGTGAATGGCGTCATTCAAGGGGGAACGAATTTACCATATCGCTATTCGGATGGCCTGCTTGTCCATCTGCCCATGATATTTGCGGAGAATCCCGATGATGTGTTGGTGCTTGGCTTGGGGACTGGTCAGGTTCCGTGGCTGGTTACACGGTATCCGATTGGCAGGGTAGAATGTTGTGAACCGAGCGATGAAATTGTTCAGTTATCACATTATTTTGTTTCGATTAATAACAATATTTTGAACAATCAACAGTTCAAACTAACAAATTTTGATCCGGTTGCATATTTACAAGTAACAAAACGCCAATATGATGTTATTATTTTGGATTACATCCACCCATCTTTTTTTAGAAATTTTATTCAATATTCTGAAGATTTTTTCCAATTCTGCCATAAGCATTTAACTGATCAGGGAATTATTGCTGTTGAAGTGCCCATGGTCAACTTTTCACTTGAAAAATTACATGTTTTGGTAAACACGCTGTCTTCAAGTTTTGAAAATGTATCGCTATGGTTCAGCAATAATAATTTGAATTATAGCATGGTACTTCTGGGAACGAAATTTCCCAAACTGGAAATTGATTTCACCCGTATCGGTAAAAATATGCAGGCGGAGAATATCACAGACGAGCTTAAAAAAATCGGGCTTGAAAATGTGTACGAGCTACTTGACTGCTATATTATGGAAGCATCCAATTTGAAACAATTAAGTCAAAAGCAGTACGGTATAAATCGTTTTAGTAGTCCGTATTTTAAGTATACCGTCCTGTCGGATGCTGATTACGAGTTTGCGTATCCGGATTATTTACGGTTTTTAAATAAACATAAAGAACCTGTATTTGAACTCTTAACAAATATTGAAGCATCCGGACAGGAAAAACCAAATGTTAAATCCATCATGGAGAAGTATTATAAAGGCAGCAATTATGTGTTCGATGGATTAATTAATGAATTTAATGATGATAAGCTTCAGGCGTTGCAAGTCTATCGTATGGGATTTAAAGTGAATCCGGTAGAAAAAGGGGTAAATCGATTTTTAAATGCGTATTATGATCCACAACTGATACCTGATCCTCAAAACCCGGCTGAGTTTGTTGAAAACGGTAAAATCTTTTATCAAAAAATGAATTACCAAAAGTCGATCGAGATGTTCGAGGCAGCGTTAATAATCGACCGTCAATTCGCTCCGGCATATTTTGGTCTGGGAATTAATTATGAGGTGTTAAACGATTTTAAACAAGCCAAACGGATGTACGCGCGGACAATCCGATTAAGACCCAAATTGACTGAGGCGAGGGAGCGACTCAATAAAATTGAAGAACATGAAAAAGAAGTGCAGTATAAAATAAGACGAGGGTTGTTGATCAAATAATGGACGCAATCAATTGGGAACATCCGGCAATCAGGTTCATAAAATAAGAAGTTCAGAGATTTAAACCGGTTATCATTCGGTTATCCAGTTAATTCCGAACGGTCTATTTCTAAATAAATAAGAACTTAAATCGTTCCACCGGTCTCCGGCGGAATACAGCATGGACGGTCTTCGTACAGCAGATAACGCTTTATTTATCTAATTCGTTAGGCTCATTTTATCGATTCTAAACGTAACTTATCCAGGCGTCGCAGAGCGACGGAACTATGATTTAGGTTTTCGGAGCTAACTGGATAACCGCACGGTTATCATTCAAATATCAATATAAATATGGAAGGAAAATCCTATGGCCGAATCATCCGATCGGTTTTTAAAGGGAATGATTTTCGGGGGAATCGTCGGAGCGGCAATTGCTTTACTATACGCGCCGAAATCCGGACGCGAATTGCGGGACGATATTAAGAAGAGGTCCGACGATATGAAAGAAAATGCATCCAAAGGAATGACAGATGCACGCGCCGTTGCTGCTCATTTAATGGATGAAGCGATGAAGAAAGCTGACATTTTAAGTAAGCAAGCAGAGCAACTTATTGATGAAGCTAAAGAGACTGCGGCTGAATTGCTTCGTAATGCGGAATCGAAGATAGACGAACACCTCGCAACTGAAGCGCCCGCAACCGAACCTTCGCACGCGGAAAACAAACAAAAGCAACGCGCGCATTCCCGACGTAAAAATTCAACGCAAAAACAGTCATCTGACTCGTAACCCAGGAGGCTTTCATATGATAATTGAAATAAGTCTGCTGGTCATCTCTGTTTTTATCGTTATTTTCGTGATTGGACTGTTAATTGTCCTGCTTCAGTTCAAGAGAACCGCACATGAAGCTGAAAAATTCCTCGATACTGCCCGCCAGCATATTGCCCCAATGGCTCATGATGCAACCATTATTCTGAATGAGACCAAGCGAATCGTTGAATCGGTGGAGCGCCAGGTTGGATCACTGGAAACCGGCGTGGACGCCTTGAAACACACCGCTCTGAATATTAAGCATTTCGAAGAAGATGTTGAAAAACGTATTGAACAACCATTACTGGAAATCACGATGTTTATTTCGGCCCTGACAAAAGTACTAAGAGGTTTTGTTTCGTTATTTGGGAGTAAAGAAAAGGCGTAAAGCCAGTAGATTCGCGGTCAGTTCGAATCGGATTGTTGCTTTGATGAAATATGAATTAAGCATTGTTTTGTACTACTACGGAAGTGGTTTGGAGATTCTTTGGTTCGTGTACATCCTTTTAGTCTCTTCCTTTTGAAAATTATTGCATTGATTTCTATAAAGATGATATTCGGATTTTCAATTTTTGTTATAATCATCTACCGATTTGTTTAATGAATTAGATGTGTGGACGAGGATTCCGGTATACCGCCAAAAAGCGGCGGAAACCGGCTTACAGTCCCGATGTTTTCTCGGGGAATGACACCCAATTTCGTGATTAGGATATTAAGCAGTCACTTCATTTTTAAAAGGAAATCCCCTCTATGAAATATAGTTTTGTTGTTCTGTTTATATGTTTAACTGTTAATAATCTTCACAGCCAGACAATTACCGATATTAAATCGCAGCGTTATGAAATAAGCCAAAAAAAGCAAGCGATGGTTGAAAAATTCATCGCATACCAGCGGGATGAAACATCAGCGCAAGAGTTGTTTGATGTGAAGTATTATAAACTGGAATTGTCTGTTGTACCAACTATGAAAGTTTTATCCGGAAAGGTAACAGCAACGCTGGAAATCTCCGAGCAAACACTCGATCAGCTTGATTTTAATTTGCTGGATAACATGACGATTCAAAAAATTACGTTGGTTAAGCCGACGAGCGCTGCGTTACAATTCACGCACACCGATGATATGATTCACATTAAACTTGACCGTACCTATAACCATGGCGAGCAAATTGTCGTGGCAATTCAATATCTTGGATTACCGGCGCATTCGTTCGGAATTGATACATACGATGGCAAACCGATGATCTGGAGTTTAAGCGAGCCGTTTGGTGCACGGGCATGGTGGCCATGTAAGGATGTCCCATCCGATAAGGCCGATTCGGTTGATATTTTTATTACAGCGCCGGAAGACCTGATTGTTGCCTCGAATGGATCGTTACGCAGAAAACAGACAGACAAAGGCTACACGAAATGGTGGTGGCATGAAGGCTATCCGATTGTAACATATCTGGTATCTGTGGCAATTCATCCATACATAATGCAATACGACGAATATCTGTACAACAGCAAACAGGATACGATGCCGATTGAGTTTTATATGTTTGAACCAAATGCATCACGACTTCAGGAAATGAATTTAACGGTGAAGCAGATGATCGCCGCATATGCGGATATGTTTGGTGAATATCCGTTCGTCAAAGAGAAATACGGACATGCGGATTTTCTTGGTGGTGGCGCGATGGAGCATCAGACCTGCACCAGCTTCTCGTTTTGGAGCGAAGAAGTGTATGCGCACGAACTGGCGCATCAATGGTGGGGCGATTTGATTACGTGCAATTCATTTCATCATATTTGGTTGAACGAAGGTTTTGCAACGTATAGTGAGGCATTATGGTATGAATATAAAGGCGGCGCTGGCGGAGCAAGTCATTACCAAATGACAAACAGTCTGTATCTGGGATCGGGAACAGTGTATGTGGAAGATCCGGAGCATGATGTTATTTTTGATGGTGGATTAAGTTATAACAAGGGTTCGTGGGTGCTACATATGCTGCGGCATATTGTCGGGGATGATGTGTTTTTTAGAATTTTGAAGACATATTATGCGTCGCCACTGCATGCGTATGGGACAGCGACGACCGAAGATTTTATGGCGATTTGCGAACAGGTATCCGGGATGGATTTATCCACTTTTTTTCATCAATGGATTTATGAAGACGGTTTTCCGGAATTTCGTTTCTTTTGGACGAAAGCTCAGCTACCGGACGGATCATATCAGGTAGAAGGCGTGGTAAAACAGGTTCAAAAAATTGGCCCCGCGTTTGAACTGCCGTTAGATATGACTATCCGTACGCGCGGCGGTGATACAACGACCGTTATGTATCTGGACGAAGCCAGTGAACATTTTCTGTTTACAGTACCGGATGAACCCCTGGATGTTGTACCGGATATGGATAATTGGATTCTCAAAACTCTTGATCGAATTGATCAACCGGTGTTTAATTTTATTTCCGTGCGAGTAGATGATGATAGTGCACGGGAAATAACCAGAATGGAAGCGGGTGGAACGTATCAGTTTATCATTACGCTTGTTAATAACGGCCTGGAAGCAACAGACGTCGAATTGCGGCTCAGCACAAATGATGGATCAATTACGTTCACTCAGGATACGGCAGTGTTTGACCAAATCAGCATGGATGAGCAGGTGGATAATTCAAGTCAGCCATTTATGATTACTGTGGCGCAGGGTGTACCCGGGCATATGGTAAAATTTTATCTGACTGTCCGCGATCAGACTGGTGAGAACACATTGACAACCTTCAGTATTCCACTGGGAACCCCGGACATGTTGTTCGTGGATGATGATGCGGGAATGAACTACGATACGTATATCTCCCGGCTGCTTACGGCGAATGATTTTATGTTTGATGTGTGGAATACGACAGAGCAAGGATTCCCTGGTAACTTGTCAACGTATCGAGTTGTCATTTGGGCAACGGGAGACGATCGAGAAAATTCTCTGCAGCCAAGCGAGCAGCAACTAATAGCAGAATTCCTGGAACACGGCGGCCGGCTGTTGTTGACCGGGCAAAATATCGGATATGATCTGGTGGGAGACGGATCAGCCAATGATAGAGCGTTCTACGAAAATGTTTTACATGCTGAATATGTCAAGGATAACGCCGGCGAAACCTGGCTAAGCGGCATTGACGGGGATGTTATCGGTGATAATATATTCATTTATATTGATGGACATAATAACGCTGCCGGAAATCAGGATTCACCGGATGTAATTAGTCCGTTTGATGGTTCGACGTTATTTTTAACGTATTTGTTATCTGGTGAAGGCGGCGCTATCCGATACATAAACAAAGTAAGCGACGCCCGAATTATTTATCTTCCGTTTGGGCTGGAAGCGATTGCTAATCCCACCCAATACGATCCCAACACGCTATTTGTTCACATGATGAGCTGGCTCAATTCCGTTGAAACGGGTGTTGCCGGTGAACATGTTGCATTACCTGCTGATTATGTCTTGGAGCCAAATTATCCGAATCCTTTTAATCCGCGTACCGTAATACAATTCAGTGTGCCCAAAGCCGGTTTGGTGACGCTCACGATTTTTACTATCCAGGGCCAGCAGGTAGCAACCTTGATGAACAATTGGCTGGAGCCAGGGCATTTTCAAGCTGTATGGAATGGCGCGTTGCCTGACGAAATACCAGCCCCAAGTGGTGTGTACCTGTACCGTCTGCAAGCACCGGGATTTTCACAGACACGCACGATGGTGCTTATGAAGTGAGATGGGAGACGTTGAACGGGCGATGAAAATACGTGGCGCACAGAGGGTATGCCGGAGCGGAGGACGGAAAATGGAGAAGATAGAAGGGAAAACGGGTGATAGGTTAATAGTTATGGGTAATCTGTGATTAATAATCAGTAATAAAACAAGCGAATGGCAAATGGCCAACGGCTAATTGCAAATTTCAAATATTTGTGATGAACACAGGTAATAATGAACTTTGAACCGGGAACCTGAAACATCCGAACTGTCTTTCGTCTTACAATTCACATTTGACGTCTCACTTGCGTTAGTCTTGTATCTTGGTATGAAAAAGTGAATATTTCTCCGGTTTGCCCGATCACTTGGCAAGCCGATATAATTTTTTACTTGCATCGGACTGATTTTTTTGATACTATGCAGTATTATGATTGAATAAAACAAAATTCATACATGTTAGGAGGTGTCGTAGGGTGAATACACATATCAGTTTTAGGAAGTACTGTGTCCGACTGGGATTGATTGGCATGTTATTTATTGCCGGATGCAGTGTAAAGGCGCCGGAGGTAAAAATCACCGGTGAAAAAACCGCTCTGGAAAATCAGGTAATTGGCACGTATAACGAAATTGAACAGGATTCGTGGACGATTGCCTCGGTTCGATCGGCGACACCGGGCCAGCAAGTGACGATGTCTGACGAGAAGAAAAAAGTATTGAGCGCGGTGCAGAATCGCCGTTTCAACAAAGACGATATTAACGAGTTCAAACGTGATGGCGTGGTAGGTGAAAATAACAGCGGCTTTCTGGAAATCCGTGATTACACGCGCTTGAACGAGGACCCGGAATATCGCAAACGGGTGGAAAAAATCGTTGCCGAAGAGAATAATGATCGGCAAACAATTCTTGAACGCTCGATGCAGGTCAACGATCAGATTGCTGGCGCCGGGGAAGAAGCCGTGGGTCGTGTATACGCGAAAATCTATCAGGATGAATCCGAGCTGAATACGTGGATTCAGATTGAGGATAATTCGTGGGTGAAGAAGGGCGCGGAAAAGTAAGCTGGCGGCGAAACGCGCATTTATAATCTTTGTATTTTCGAACAGTTTCACAAGGGGCTGTATCAAAAGTCAGGATTTACAAACAATCTTCATGCTGAGCGAAGTCGAAGCATGTTGCTTTATCATAAGTTATCATCCTTCAACGGAGTATTATCCTGAGCTTGACGAAGGACTCAGGATGATGCGTGAGACAATATATGATACAGCCCCATATAAATGTGCAGAGTGCAACTGGAATTTACAATGGACTACTGAGAGACTGTCCGAACTACATAGACATGACATACCGTAATTGTAAAAGGCCCGACGTTATATCGCGGCCTTTTTTCGTTTGGTCGGGGAATGGTATATACTCACGGCAGAGCCGCAGCTTTGGTGTTCCCAGCGAGACATCGGGATTAATGAGGACGACTAAAGTCGTCACTACGAACAGAAAGACATTCAGCTTAAAAACTATGGACATTTGATATGCAACGATACAAATGGGGAATCGCTACAATTGGTTTGTTGCTAGCGTGCAGTACGCCGGGGCTTGGGCCGAAACAGGTAGTTAAAGATGTTCCGGTAACAGGCCGTGCTGCGGCGTCGTATGATATGAGCACGCAGGTGGTGCAGTTGACCACCCATCCGGATATTGATTTGATGCCGGCAGTGTCACCTGATGGCCAATGGCTGGCGTTCGCATCACGTCGTAGCGGGAATCTTGATATTTGGGTGAAACGTGTGCGGGGCGGACGGGCAAAGCAGATTACAACGCACCCGGCGGATGATTCACAACCAGTGTGGGACCCGGACGGGAAGGCGATTGTGTTTGTATCGCAACGGGACGATGCCATGGGTGATTTGTGGCAGGTGAAGCTCGTGATTCAGTACGAACAGGTAGTGAGCATTAGCAAGCCGAAGCGCCTCACCAGTTATCTCGGTCCCGATGATTCACCCGCGATGTCACCGGAAGGCAAGCGGATTGCGTTTACATCCGATCGTGACGGACAGCGCAATGTATGGATTTACCAGACGTCGTCCAAAAGAGTATATCAAATTACGCGTGCCGGTGGCATGCAACCCGCCTGGTCGCCGGATGGCCGGCATTTGACGTTTATATCATTTCGGACTGGTTACATGAATGGTGGTGATCTGTTTACTGTTCCGATTCCGGATAAATTGCATGAGGCCACTGTACATGACGATGCTGCACAATGCATTGCCCGCACACCGGCATGGGAGGCATTCCCCTGCTGGTCGCCGGTCGACAGCTCGATTTTTTTTACGCGTTATCGGGTCGATAGCAATCACGACGGACTGATTACATCGGATGATTTGGGCGAGATATGGCGATATTCGTTCGCAGATAGTTTAATGATGCAGATTACACCGTCCGGCCATTATCAGTATATGCCGTTTGCTGGCCGCGACGGCCGGTTGTATTTTATTTCAGATCAAAGCGGAAATCCCGATGTGTGGGACATGGATGCGATCGGTCCGATTCCCCGTCAGGAAAATGCGTTCATGCAATATCAATTCGCTGCACTGTATTTCCCGTTGCCCGAAAAATACCGGATATTACAAGCAGATACAACTTTAACTGATCCCAATTTTCTGCCCTATCGTGAGCTGGCATTTGACCGCGTGATGGATTTTTTTCCAACCGAACAAGGTTTTCATGGCCTGTCGCAGTTGGAAATTGCCCGCACTCGTGTAGCCATGAGAGATTATCCACAGGCAGCACAACTGTTTGATTCCATTCTTCATAAATATAAAGACGATGTTAGCGTGCTTGCCGACGCCCATTGGGAACGACTGCATCTGTACGCGATCACGCATACGCAAACCGATACCACATTGCATTATCTGATGCACCAATGTGATTCGCTGCGCACAGCATATGGTTCCTACTTCACAACGTTTGGCGCACGATTAACATTGGCGCTGGGGGAAATTAGCTCAGCGACCAATAACGATGTACAGGCGCTGAACTATTATCAACAGGTGATGAAGCAGTACAAAAACGAGCGTACGTACGGGGCAATTGCCCAGACGCGGATTGCCCGGATTCTGCGTACATTCGGACAAACGGATGAGGTGATCAATGCCTATTTGAATGTGCTGCAAACCTATCCTGAACAGACAGAGTGGGCAGATGCGTCGATGGATCAGGTGTTGGACATGATTGGCGAGACCGATGAACAGTCGGTAGTTGCCGAGTACCGTAATATTAGTTTCCGCTATCCCAACTATCCGCGGCTGGCGGCGCGCGCTCAATACCGGATTGGCAAGGTATTGTTGGAGCAAGGTGATTATATCAATGCAATTAGGGAACTGGAAGTGGTGGGAACACGCTATCCCGATCAGGGCGTGGAAACCGCGGAAGCATCGCTGCTGATTGCCGAAGTCCAGGTGCAAAAGGGCGATGATGTGCAGGGGATTTATCAATTAAAATCGGTGATTGATAATTTTGGTCATGTGCAGAGTGGGTTGTACGTGGTGCGCGCCAAGCAGCGTTTGCTGGATTTATATTTGACATCAGCGCGGCGTTTGCGAACCGATGCCGACTGGAATTTGGCGTTATCACGCTATCGGAATGCGTTGACAATTCAGCCGCGTAATCTCGATGCGATTCGCGGGATGCTGTTCTGTCAATCACGATTGGGACGGATTGATGACGGGATCGCCTATTTTGAACAGGCGATTCAGCAGCGCCCTGATGATGAAGTGTCCCGTTATGCGTTGGGGCTGGCGTATTCGTACAAAGCGACCGAGGAGAGCGAGCGGCTGGGCACCAAAAGCGCATTGCGTCCGGGAATGCTGAAGAAATCCAATCAATATATTGAAGAAGCATTGGCGCAAAATTATCAACTGTTGCCGGCGTATCTGGCGCTGAGCTTCAATTATGAAGTGATTGAGCAATATGAAGACTACATGCGCAGCCGGCCACGGAGTATCTGGGCGCGTTCGTGGAGCCAGGTATCGGCGCCGTTGCGCACAGTATTTTACACAATTACGTTCCGGAAGGAGCCGCCGCCGGAACAGTGGTATGAAAAAGCAATTGATGTGCTGCAGACGGCGATTTCATTAAATGATGAAACGACCAATCCGCAACTGGAAAGCGAACTGGCGCTTAACCTGGCGCAGAATTATTATAATTTGCAGGAATTTGGATATGCACGGGCATATCAGTTCTATAAAGTAAAAATGCGTTACGATTCTACATTTGTCAGTCCGAACGCGCGGGCGGAAATTTATAAACGGATGGGGCATTGTGCGCTGGTGACCGAAGATTATGCAAACGGCGCCGTGTATTTGAAGCGCGCAATTGAGTTGTATCGCCAGTTAAACAACGAGCAGGAGATGTTGCTGAACATCAAACGGTTGGCGCTATTGTATCAATCGTCAGGCGATAATGATCTGGCGATTGAGTATTTCCGCATGGGAATTGATATTGATAAACGATACAACCGCTGGCAGGAAGTGGAATCCGCATATCGCAGCATCGCTTACAATTACCAGTTGTTGCACGACGAAGATGAAGCGATTCGCTACGCACAGGCGGCGGTGCGCTTACTCACGGGTGACCGGGTGCAGAAAGTGGAAGCGCCGGCAAACTGGATTACGATCAGTATTTTGGGGATTACCATTCCGGTCTGGGATTTGGGGACGATTGGCGCAGGTGAATCGTCCGCGACCGAAGGATTTACCACGGAAGAAGAAATGGCGCTGGTGTATTCGATTCTGGCGGATGCCTACATTCAACAAAAGAATTATGAGAAGGCGATTGAGTACTACGAAAAGAAGTTAGCAATTTACACGGAGCGGAAAGATTTCACTGCACAGGCAATTTTTCACAATAATATTGGCTATTTATACTATCTGAGCCGGAATTATCAACAGGCGTGGAATCGTTACCGACTATCGCTGAAACTCTGTGATGAACATGAATTGGTGCCCGGTTATCTTTCCAATGCAATTAATATAGCGGCGATCGGCGTGATGATTCAGAAATATCCGGATGTGAACATTGATGCGGCGCCGGCTTACTATTCACAGGAAAGTGCGAACATCATCAATAAGGCGTTGGCGCTGTCCAATGATTTGGCCGATCAGTATGCCCGGGAACGGATGCAATTTTACTTACTTGCCGGGAATTTGGCTTATCACGGCAAACCGATTGCTAATGATACGTCGTTGTCTCCGCTCGGGGAGTTGATTGTGCAGTTTTCACAGCAACTCGACCAACTTGAACGGGCGGCTTCATTTTACCAATTGGCGCTGGAGGCCGGGGCAAATCATTCATTCTACCATGAGCAGGCAACCGTGCAATTGAATCTTGGTTATGTAGCGTTTTCGTCCGGTGAAATGCAAACCGCGTGGCAGTCGTTCTCCCGGTGCCGGGCGCAGGCGATTCAGCACAATTTAAATGATTTGCTGTGGCGTTCCACATTTGCGATGGCAGATGTGCTGGCTGACCTGCCTGCAGATAACCAGTTGGTGCAACAAGCAGGGAAACCGGTGCAGCAATTTTATCTCGATGCAATCCGTTTGTTGGAACAGAACACCGTGCGGGTCGAACAGGTCGTGCCGACGGCCGTGTATCAGATGGATGTACGGGATGTGTATGAGCGGGCAATTGAATACTGTGTGGATCGCGATTCCGTATTGGCGTTGCAATTGACTGAACGAATGCGCGCCAAGCAGTATCTGGATGTGTTCAACAGTCATAAAGTGGACATGAAAAAGGAGCGGCACAAGAATTTCCTCGGCCTGGCACGTGATGACAACCGCCGGATTGCCGAGGCGGAAGATCGTATCCGTGTGGCCCAGCAAAATCCCGATACCACACCCAAACAACTAGCCGAGCTGGAAGCTGAACGGCAGCGCTACATTAACGAACATGAGAAATTGATTGTTGACATCCGCGATGAAGATCCGGAACTGGAATCGCTGGTTCATATTCAACCAGTGGCGCTGGCAGATATGCAGTACATTCTGGGCGAACAGTATGTGGCTATCAGTTATATTGTGACGCCAGAACAAACCTATGTGTGGGTGATAGATGGAAACGCTTTGCATGCGCTGCGATTGTCGCTGACACAGCAACAAATTCAGACACAAGTGAATGAATTCCTTCTGGCAGCGCAGGCAAATAGCACATTGCTGCCGGCAATGGCGGATTCATTAATTAAGCAATTGGTGGTTCCTGCGTTCGCGTATGTGGGCAATGCCTCGCGGATTATTATTATTCCTGACGACATGCTGAGCTTTTTGCCGTTCCAGGCGATGATGATTGAATCCGGCAGCTTGGCGTCGCAGCCGATTATTATGGTGAGCCCGAGTCTGTCATTCTATTACCAGAGTTACCACAAACGGACAATTAGCCGGGATGATGTGGCATTGGTCAATACCAGTCGACTGGAAGATCCGCTGCTTGATGCGGGCTATACGGTGAGCGTGATTGCTGATTCATCGACGATGAAATCGCAGGTGACGGCGCCGGGGATTGTGCACTGGAACACACGCATTCGCTGGAATGCCAATGATATGATGCGCACCACACTTCAGGGCACACGCAAGGATGGCGAATTGGCAGAAAAAGACATCTATTTGTGGGATGTTCGCTCGCAGATGCTGGTACTGAGCGGGTATGTATTTGATTTGTACCCGTCGGATTTACATCTTGCCAGCCTGGATCATGCGCTATTGTATGCGGGCGCACCAACGTTGCTTGTACCCATGTGGAATACGGATGTGCTTGAAAACCGGCCGTTTTTCATTCAGTTTTATCAACACGCGTTGGAAGTACCGCCGGCACATGCATTGCGGCAAACGCAACTGGCAATGCTTGAACAGGGAATTCCGTTTTCTCAATGGGGCGCCTACCAACTGATCGGATATTCGGGCATGACTGAAGCCGAAGAGGAGCAATTCGCTCAGGATCAGCTTAACCGGCAGGTACGGCTGGGGTATGTATCGGCGCAGGAAGGCGATTGGGGCGAGGCGATCGCCGATTATGAACAGGCGCTGACAATGGCGCAGACTGTGGGAAATCAGCAATATGTAACCAGTTTGAAGCAGGAAATTTTAACGGCCGCGGTTAACGGCAAACAGTTTGATACGGCAATGAACTATCAGGAACAATTGTTGAACGAGGCAGTGGCGCAGGAAAATGTATCGGCGATGGTGCAGGGTTACCGGGCGATGGTGTACATGGCGACGCAAAACAAGCAGTACGACACAGCAATTTATTATCAGCAGCAGTACATCGATTTCATGCTGAAAAAACAGCAGTATAATGAAGTAGCGAATGCGATTCATCAACTGGGCCTGATTTATGAGTATGCGAAGCAGCCGGAGCAGGCGATTGAGCAGTACAGCCGGGCGATGCAGGCGTTCACTCAACTTGGCGATGATCTCGGTTTGGCCAGGTGTTTACGCGACCGTGGCCGGGTACGCATGACCAATCTCGATCAATATGTGGCGGCTGTGGATGATCAGAACCGGGGGCTGGCATTGTTTCAGCAGGAGGGGGATGATCAAGCAACCGTGGCGGTGCTCCAGGAAATGGGCCTGAGCTACGAAAAAATGGGGGACTACAAGAACGCATTGCATTATCAACAGCAGGGGCTGGAACGGGCGCAGTACCTGGCCGAAATGCCGATGATCGCATTGAGTTATCAATATTTGGCGAACGTGAAATGGAAACTGGGCGATTTTCAGGAGGCGTTGCGCTATCAGAATTTGGCGCTGGAGCAGTTTGAACAATCGGGCAATACCAAGCTGCGATTGGTGGGACTTTCCACGCTGGGGCTGATCCACATGAGTTTGGGCAGCATCGATGCCGGTCTCGACGCGGAGCGGACGGCGCTGCAACTGGCGATTGATATTAACGATCTGGCAGATCAGGCCACGATTCACAAAAATATTGGGTTGTTGCTGATTGAGAAAAACCAATGGGCAGATGCGCGAACTGAATTCATGCAGTCACTCCAAATCGATCAACAACTGGATGCCCGGCGCGGGCTGGCGTATGATTATCGTGACATCGGTAGTTTACTTATCGAAATGAACCAGCCGGATTCAGCGTTGACGTACATTGATCAGGGACTGGCAATCAGCAAAGAAATTCTGGATCGGCGCAATGAAGCGCATTGCTATTATGAACTGGGCCGGGCGCAATTCAAACTGGCGCGGTTCCAACCTTCGCTGCACGCTTTAGCTCAGGCAGAATCACTGGCTACATATTTACTGACGCCGGATATTCAATGGCGCGCCATCCGAATGCGGGCGCAGTTGTATGAACGGCTGCGGCAACCGGATCGGGCAGAGCAGTCCTATCGTAAGGCAGTGGCAATTATTGAAGAAATGCGGGCACGAATTAAAGTGGAGGAGTTTAAATCCGGATTTATGGATTCCAAGCTGGATGTGTACAATGATCTGGTGAATTTATTACTGCGCACCAATAAACACGCGGCCGCGCTGGACATTGTGGAACGCGCCAAGTCGCGTAATTTCCTGGATATGCTGGCCAATCGTGATATTCATTTCGGTGGCAACAGTTCGCCGGAATTGCTGGCGCAGGGCAAGGCATTGCAGGATACGATTTCCACACTGCAAACACAGATTCAGCAATTACGTGCAGGCATGACATCAACCAATGCCGATATTGCCCGGCAAATTCAGGGCTTGGAATTGAATTTGGAGAACGCCAGGAAGCGTTATGCGGATTATCTGATTGAAGTGAAGAGTCAAAATGCAGAGTTGGCGGATGTGATTTCCGTGGAGCCGCGCCCGATTTCCGATATTCAAGCGATGTTGCCGCCGCGCACTGCGATGGTCGAATATTACATTACACCCTCGGTATTGACGGCCTGGCTGGTGAAGCATGATGATATTCAATCGACGACACAGGAGATAAATGCCACTCAGCTTCAAAAAATAGTAGAAGATTTTCGCACCGGCATTTCGCGGCAATACTCCATTGAACCGCTGGCGCAGCAGTTGTACCAGTACACGCTCGAACCGCTGGAAAAATGGCTGGGCGATGTTGACCACATCGTGTTCATTCCCCATCATGCGCTGCACTATGTGCCGTTCGCTGCGCTGCAGGACAAGGACGGTCATTATGTAATTGACAAATTCACAATGTCGCTGGCGCCAAGCGCGACGGTGCTGGCATTCTGTCTGGAAAAAGACCGACACTACACAACCAATGCATCGGCTGAACAAGTGTTGGCGTTGGGGAATCCGACGCTGGCAAATCCGGCGATGGCGCTACCGTTCGCGGAAAAAGAGATTGAAAGCCTGGAATTGACATACCCGCATGTAGCCGCGTATTTGCAAACCGAGGCCACCGAAACGTTGTTTAAACAAACATCCAATACCGCTGATGTGATTCTGCTTTCCTGTCACGGCGAATTTGATGACCGCAATCCGTTGTTTTCCGCACTGCTATTAGCTGCCGATAACAGCAATGACGGCCGGCTGGAGGCGCATGAAATATTCGAACTAAAGCTGCACACGTCGATTGTGGCGATGAGTGCGTGCGAGACCGGTCTGAGCAAAGTCAGCAGTGGTGATGAGGTGATTGGCTTGACGCGTAGTTTTATGTACGCGGGCAGCGCTTCCCTGCTCTCCAGTTTATGGAAAGTGGACGACCTGGCCACCGCGGTGATGATGAAGCGATTTTTCCGGTATCTGGAACCCGTCGATGTGAGCAAAGCAGCGGCATTACGAAAAGCGCAGTTGATTGTGAAAGATGAGATTAATCCGCATCCGGCGTATTGGGCGGCGTTTAATGTGAGTGGGGCGTGGTGAGTGAACGTGAAAAGTGAAACGTGAAATGTGAACCGATAAAAATGGTGACCAGGGAGGCGCAAAGAGCAGATGGCAGAGCGGAGAAGAGTGAACGGTGTGCAGTGATCGGTTATCGGTGATCAGGTCATCGTGAGAAAAAGGGAGAACAGATAACGGAAAGGACAGAATAGTAAATTGTGAATAGTGAATGGTGAATAGTGAATAAATTGATCGATAAACGACAAGCAGTTATCAATAAGAAAGGTGAGCTATAATTATGCGTGGAAGCAGGATTGGAATATAATAATATCCTAACCTGGATAAACCAGAAATAAAAAAATTAGACAGGATAACAGGATGAACAGGATTTCTTAGAGGAAGAGATTATACAAATCCTGCCAAAGGTCCGTGAAATCCTG
>JAFGDW010000222.1 GCA_016931935.1 Candidatus Zhuqueibacterota bacterium
ACCATTGTGACCAGATAACATTTAACTCTACAAGGTTAGACAATTGACTGCATGCTTTTAACACAGTAGCAAGAAAAGCGCGCCATTTCCTCAACAACTGCTTTCAGACTTATACCTTCTGATTCAATCATTTTCGAATCAGTATCCATTCAATATCGGATGGTAAAGCTATACATGCAAAGTGCATAGCGCATAGTGATAGATTGGTGCTTTTGCTATGCTCTTTGCGCTCTGCAAAATATTGAGAAGCTATTTGATTTCAATTTTAATTACTACCATCATTTTTTGAGTGGATACTCGAATCACTTATATGTTTATGATGTGCGAATGATTTTAATGTTCGTGCACGGGGATCCGGGGCATTTTCGTACCGGAATACGACATTATCATTCATTCTATAATTGTAACCATACGTATATTTTTCAATGCCAAAGCTAACGTTTTCGACAAATTCTTTAAAATCAAGAATTGAACCATCGCGAAATTCGATATTGCCGGAAATAAATGCAATACCATCTGTTTTTCTGTCAATATTTAAATTATAGCTAAATTTCTAAAACGAAAGATGCTTTTTATGAGCCGACCGTGCTTTTTGATTTTCACTGGTATCTGTTCATGAAGCCACTCTCCGACAAGGTGTGCCCATGCGAATGCTATCGCAAGGATGGCCAAGAGTTTATCAAGTCGTTCTGGTTTTGTCATATGAGTGTTTTTGAAATTGAAACCACGCGTTTTCAGGCAGCCGAAAAGTGATTCAATTTCCCAACGCCTGGCGTATTCTTCAATTGCTTTCGAATTAAAATGTTGTGATATGAGAATCAAGTATTCACCATCGATAAGGCGCATACCGCTGATAAATAGCTTATGCCCGCAGATTAGGATCGGCTTACGTAACACCCTCTTTTGGTGAATGGCCAGATTCTGAAACAAGCGTTTGACTGGAATATTTATCCCCTTGCGATTAAATACTAAAAAATTTTCACGGACTCGAATCCGAATATCGATTTCATTTTAATGAGAAACTTGAACCATGTTTCGCCGACAAACTCACGGTCACAAGCGATATATTTAATTCGTTCAATTGCAAAGTATTCAAAGAAACGCTCCAACAACTCAATTCGTTCTTTGGTATCTGAGTTTCCTTTTTTCGGCAATGCGATCCAGATGAACGGGAACGCCGCTCCCTTGTAGGCAATGCCAAGTACAAGCATATTGATGGGAATTTTACCAAATTTCCAATCTGTTCGATCGAGCGTCAGCACCCAATCATTTTCGTTCGGGACGAGTGACGTGATAAATGCTGCGATAACGGAAAAATCGATTGAAAAATTGTGGAAAAAATATTGCAAACGTTTATAATGAAAGTCAGTTTTCGCCTTTCCCGGAAAGGATTTATAATATATTATGATTTCACAGGTTTGGAATTTGAAGTTATTTTGCAGCGAAAAGAAAGCAAATATTAGAGCCAGAAACAAACGTCTCTGGCTCTGTAAATGATGTGTTATTGGTAGCGATATACGATACTATTTTAAAAGCATTAATTTTTTGGATAATACAACACCATTCGCATGCAAGCGGTAGACGTAAATTCCGCTTGGCATATTTGAAGCATCCCATGTCAATGTATGAACGCCAGATTTCAGACACTGATCGACCAGCGCGGCGACTTCCTGGCCATTCAGGTTGTAGATTGACACTTTTACACTCCCGGCTTCATTAAGTGAGAATCGGATATTTGTCGCCGGATTAAATGGATTCGGATAATTCTGATCAAGCGTGACTGAAGCGGGCGTCGCAGATCTGTTAGCAGGGTGAACTGACGTTACATCAGATTCATTGATATTATGATATTCGTTAATTGTTAAATTTGTAAAGACTTGTTTTATCCCCAATGGCCAGCGAATGACAAGTGAATCAATTTCAGTTGCCTGCCCAAGTCCAAAATGAATATACGGATTTTCCTGATTTGCCACATGATTCCCGCATTTTTTTGTGCGAATTTGTATTTGATCTCCCATGTGCAAGGTCACCAAACATCCAATCGCATCCCGATTGGATGTTGTCCCTTCAAGAATTAGCCCGATCCAATTATTGCCATTACCATCGTTATGGTATAGAATATGGCTTAATTCTGCGGAGGATGTGTAGCTATCCAGGAATCCATCCATGTTATAGTCGATAAAGGCATGGCCTTTCCGATCTCCTGTAATAGTCAAACCAACGTAATTTGAAACATCTGCAAATACTCTCACGCCGGGTTCAACCTCTTCATTTAACAATAGCATGTCGTAATTTCCCAGGATATTGCTTTGCACCAAAACATCCTGATCACCGTCGTTATCGAAATCGCCAATTGAAATAGCGCGAGTCGGATCATAATAAAATCCAAGACCAGCGTCTTCGCTGACGTCAACAAAAGCGCCATCCCGATTTTCCCATAACTGTATAGTCGGTTCTTCTGTCACATCCGAATGTACCTTTACATAATCAAGATCGCCATCATTATCATAATCAAACATCTCGCGGTAATTGGTTACAATCTCATCACTAATTCCCACTGTTTGAGAAGCGTCTGTGAAAAACCCATTTTCATTAAAATAAAAGGTATTTTTGCTGAACAGATCGGCATCTCCGTCTAAATCCACATCTTCAAAGGTTAAACTCCATGATTGAGTCATCGGAGTATCCCCAAGCCCTGCTTCTGCCGCAACGTCTGTGAAATGCCCATCATCGTTACGCAATAAATATATACTGGGATTGCTTAATTGAGTTGCAGCAAAGTCAAGGTCGCCGTCCAAGTCATAATCAGCCCAGGAACCGGGATGCACGTCCCATTCCATGATGAATCCCCCCGGTTTATAACTTACAAATCCCACTTCCTGGGAAATCTCTGTAAAGATATTGTCGTCATTGCGAAGCAGGTGGAAAGTGGATATCGTGCTGAAACATAAATCTTTATCTCCGTCATTATCAAAATCGACCCACAGTGGCGTATATGTTCGTTGACCTTCTTCAGCGCTTTCAATTTGCTCCATAGGCGTTTGAGCAGTAATATCGCTGAATGTTCCGCCCTGGTTCATATAAATACGGCTAAATCCTGGGCCTTGCCAACGTGTGCAACATAAGTCCGGATATCCGTTTCGATCAAAATCAGCGACAGCCACGCCGTATTTTTCATAAGGCGTTGACGTTAATCCAACACTTTGGCTCTCAACAAAGCTGAAAGTTGGCAAATCTTGAGAAAGTAGACGATTTGATTTAAGAACAACTACAAAACAGATAAAAATAGAAATGAAATTAAATAGGCGCTGCATTTTTGACCTCCTAATAAATGATAAATGAGCTATTCATTTTTTTTGTTTTCTGACGTTACACAAAGATCAACCCGAGTATTAGAAACATAAGTGCAGCCAGCGAGCCGCTGAGAATGGCATAAGGCAATTGAGTTGTCACATGATCGATATGATCCGATCCTGCGCCAAACGAGGAAAGGCAGGTAGTGTCGGAAACCGGAGAGCAATGATCACCCATTATTCCACCGCTGATTGTGGCGCCAACGGTGAGAAATACGATAGGCTGAAGCGTATTATCAGAAAAATTCATTGCTACGGGCAAAACAAATGGAATCAAAATTGCATATGTGCCCCAGGCGGTTCCGGTGAAAAATGAAATTAAACTTCCGGTTATAAATGCCACAACTGGCAACATGAAAGATGTCATCCATGTTTCGGTGATGGAGATAATAAATTGTTGCGCGCCAAGCGAGCGGGATATGCTATTTATGCTATAGGACATGGATAGAATGAGAATCGCCGGCAATACTGCTTTGATCCCATTCATGGCGGTATCCATACCATCTTTGACATTTTCAAAATAGCGGCCAATGCTCATGGCAATTGCCATATAAATGACGGCGGCAAAGAATGCTTCCAGAATTTTTGGTGATTGAACAATAATAAAAGATCCCAGCGAAATACCAACGATAATGATGACTGGCACAACAAGAAAGATGAAAAGACTCGTTTGCCTGTCTGCCGCCGGTTTTATGATGTCCATTTCTTTCCCTGTCAATGGCGTGGCGCCATCTCGTAAAATTTTCCCTTCCTTTAAGGCTCTTGCTTCCGCTTTTCTCATTGCGCCGAATTGAGGAATAATGCCAAACGCGAGAAGACCCGCCAGAATGACTGCAAACCATCCATAAAAATTATAAAGTATTGACTGAATGAAGACCGACATGCCATCATGGGCATTATTGATCGGGCCATAGCCGATAAGCAGCCCGGCCACGAATACCGCCCAGCCGCTCAACGGAATGAGCGTGCAAACCGGCGCGCTGCCTGAATCAAGCAAATAGGCGAGCATTTCCCGCGAAATCTTATAACGGTCAGTCAGTGGTTTGACGATTGGTCCGCTGAAAAGTGGGCTAAAATAATCACTGAAGAAAACCAAAAGCCCCATTATCCAGCCAAATCCCGCGGCCGCTCTGCGCGATCGAATTTTCAAGGAAGCCCATTTCGTGAATCCCGAAATTACGCCTGACCGCATATAAAATGCAACCAGGATTCCGACAGCAATTTCTATCATCAGCACCCAAATAAAATCCTCATTGCCAAGCGCTTCCCGAAATAACTGAGAAAGACCGGAAGCCGGATCAAGACCGGCAATGATCACGCCGGCAATACAGCCGATTGCCAAAGAGAATACAGCATCCTTTGTATAGAAAGCCAACACAAGGGCTATCGCAACCGGCATTATCGAAAGAATCCCCGGTTCTGATAATTCAGGCATTATATTCTCTCTTGCAGCCAGCATGACAGACACTTTCATCATATGGAAGCCGCGGCCATCGGTTTCCGGCAATCGCTTCATACACCATATGCGCCAACGTCACAATGTCGAACACAGGAAGACCAGTCGATCTCCTTATCATTGCCGCAAACGGCGGCAGATCGGTGCATTCCAATATAATTGCTCCAACTGGCGAGTGCTTTCGCAGCAAGTCTTCTACGACCTGCAGGACTTGTGTTTTGAATTTAGCGAGATCAAGGGCGGCGTTTGAGTCGGAACGAATTTTTGCAAATTCATCTGTTCGCTCAAGCCCACCAATACAGATCGGAATATCATCGGTTATTCCAACTGCCCTCAAATGTTTTTTTGTTAGATATGGACTGTCTGCTGTTATAATCCCAATTTTTTGATTAGCGCCGAAAAAACGATACGCTAACGGAACCAGTAATAAACTGGATGTAAATAAAGGAACATTAACAGCCTCTGCCAATTCCTGTTGAAACAGTGCGTTAAATCCACAATTGCCCATAATCGCCCGAACGCCTTCTTTTTCCATTGACTTTGCTGTTTTTATCATCTCTTCGAGAATATGGTTTGCAGGCTTGACAATGACCGTCTGATAACACGCTCCCGGTACTTCTTTGTAGATGACCGGAAAATTGAAGGTATCCGGATGCGCAATATTGCCGGGGATAGATTCCAATTGCGCTAACGTATCATTGCTTTTTTTCTCCCACCCGAGTATGCCGACGATTGGACCATTTTTGATATTGGTTTCGATTTTCATGATTGTGAAATTTCCTTGCGTGAAATTTTCATACCATATTGCTTCAATTCATCCTGAACCATTTCATAGGGAACGTCGATAGGTGAAATGACGCCAGATTTGGAAATTTTTCCTTCCAATATGAACCGGGCGCCCATTCCCATCATGAAACCAACGGTTCGCTGCATCGCCGTAAATCCTGTTGTCATATCCCGCTGATCAATTAGCTGATAGATGATTTGTTTCTTCTCACCGTTTTTGTATCCCACCATATCCGTTCGCACCATGGCAATATCCACATCATTTTCACCATAGTGAAATTGCGCTTGAGAATTCAACAATGCAGCGGTGAATTCGATTGGCGAAATGGTTTGTGATCCGATTTTAACTGGCTCGCTGTTCAGAAAGCCACTATTTACCATGGCGCGCCAAAAATCGCAGTGGCCAGGCCAACGACATGCATATCGTCCCATTTCTTTAATTGAATTTAGAATGCCATAAAAATCGGCGTAATAAATGCTGTTCCCATTCGGGTAACATTCCATCGGAGTATCCAATTCTTCAATTTCAAGGATGTGCCGATTTTCAGATGCAAAGATATCCAATCCATCGATTTCAACTTCTTTTCCGTTGCGAATGATTCTGGCCGGCCGTTTCGAAGCATGCATAACTCCAGTGACAGACCAACTAAACCGGTATTTTAAGGGATTTTTGGCGGATTGCCCAACCGGCAGCCCCGTTCCGTAGGAATTGAACACATCGACTGTGTCGAATTCAGAAAGTCCTTTCGCTCCCATCACAAGATCGATGCCCGGATCCAGACCAAATTCAGGCAGCAACGTAACGCCCTTGCTTTTCGCCTGCTTATCAAGCTGATCCAGTTCTTCCTTGAGTCGTTCTATTTTATGAGATTCTTTTTCCAGAGGATTGATATAATACATGCTGCTTACGAGATTGACCCCAGCTTGTGCAGCTATTTGTGCAATGTTAAAAGCAAATGCTCCCGGAAGCGCGTCAATGACAATTGATGCATTTTTCATAAGAGAGAGCAGTTGATCTTTATCAGTTGCATCTATATTTATGCCAGTCACTCTGCTTGACGGATATTGATTTAAATGTTTTTGCAACTCTGGAAAATTGTCAGCGACACTAATTGTAGCCGCGTCACAATTCTGAAAAATGTCATATAATGCAGCTTTGCCTTGCATGCCAAGCCCCAAAACGACGATCTTATCTTTTGACATCGAATGCCTCATTTTCAAGGTTTAAACAACACAGTAAACGTATGTCGAATATGCTCTGTCATATATTTTTTAGCAAGCTCGGCATCTCCTTTTGAAATAGCGCTAATGATATTTTTGTGTTCTTCCGGCGTTTGATGCATTTTGTCATCCATCGGTTTTGGCCGATAGTATTGATCAAAAAAGAATATATAAGAATTTGATCGCCAGAATATATGTTGACAATAACGTTCAAGGTACTTGTTGGCGCTCATTCGGGCGATGCCGAGATGGAATTTCTCATTCAGCAGGGAGTAATTTTCTTTGTCGTTTGCCCGAAAGGCAATATCCTGCTCTGTCTGGATGGAATTAAGCTCTTCTATATCAGCTTCAGTGGCGTTTAGGGCAGCGTAAGCGGCTGCTTGCCCTTCGATGGTTTCCCGCGCCAGAAAAACCTGTTTCGCATCCTTCGCATCCGGCACCGGAATCATACAGCCTTTTTTCTTTTTTTTATCCAGAAAACCCTGCGCGACCAATCGTCCAAGCGCCTGGCGAACAGGTGTGCGGCTGACCTGTAATTTGTTCGCCAATTCTGTTTCAAGTAAAATATCACCTGGTTTTAATTGATTGTCTAGTATCATTCGAATAATGGAGCGATACGCATGTTCTTCGATCTCTTCTTTTGCCATGATTATTTATGTCCTTATTTGTGTTCATTAATGTATACATTAATGTATATATTTAAACTCTAATTGTCAAGTGATTTATTTTTCATAGTAGGATTTTTATAAATGATTATTCATAATGCAACAAGCTGTAAGTCAAACGTGAGACGTGAGACGAAAAAAATAATTTGATAAATTTTCACGTTTGACATTAGACTTATCACCATTCACAATTGTAATGAAAATGAAAGTGAGCAAGCCACATCTAAATTTTTGCTAAAAAACCAAAGTTTTTTTGCGTAATAGCATAAGCATGCAAGTTATGTCATAGGCAGACGCGACTTTGCAGCGCTGCAAGACAAAGGTGAGCCGTTTTCAGAATTTATACTATTTACATTAGACGTCTTACGCGATTTTTGTCGTTATGAACAATATAGTTAGGCAACGGCAAAGAATATTATTAATGCAAGCGTTTTCAGTTCAGAAATTTTGCATCATAATTATAGTATTACTACTCAACTTTTACATTTTTTTGCAAAAGTTCTGACTGTATAGTTAATATTTCGTGAAACGTGAGAGGTTAGACGTGAGACGAAAAACTTTGAAAAAGCATTTTACGTCTCACGTTTGACGTCTCACTTGCGCTTCAGCGCGCTAAGATTTAATATATGATTCTCGATGCCTTTCGTATTCCATTAAAAAATCATTTGTTTAATTTTTCCCCTTGCATTTCATTCGATTTATATTTATATTTCGTACTTACGAAGTTCGCATACACGAAAAATTATATCCTGCATCGTTCTGACAAATTATTCCAACTATAATCAAAGAAAAAATATGGAAGAAGCACGACGGCTGGCTCAAATCGCGCCCAAGGTGATGAACGCATTCCACGACCTGGGCAGACAACATCCTACGGATGAGAAATTGTCCATGCGCCAGTATCAGGCGCTCATCGTGTTAAGCGCCAGCACCACGCTTTCGCTTTCACGCTTATGCAAAAAACTGGGATTGGCGCCATCCACCGGTACTGAACTGGTAAACCGTATGATACAATTAGGCTACATCCAAAAAGTACAGGAAGCCAAAGATCAACGCCAAATTAATTTAACGGTGACCGAACGCGGCATGGAATTGCTTGAACAGCGCCAGGTGGTCATGACAACCATGTTTAAAAAATATCTCGAGATATTTTCTGAAACGGATCGTCAACAGTTTACACAAAGCTTTGAAACCATTTTAACCATCATTGAAAAGTATTCATCAAAACAACCGTCGAATCACAAAAGGAGAAACGACGAATGAAAAAATTGTTATTATTTTTGGCCGGAAGCATGCTTCTTGCTACACCCGTGTTTTCACAAATGATTGCATATAGCGATAATTTTACGGATGGTGTCTCGACAATCAATTGGTTCTCTGCGTGGACAGATGCGCAGGGCAATGGTTACACACCAATGGTTGCGACCAATGAAGCCGGACCTACCGACGACTGGATTGGCGTTCTTACAGGCAATCTGGATTCGTTGGGATCGTTAGGCGCAGCTTTGGGCGGTGACATCAGCCTGGCCGACTATTCGATAGATGCCGATGTATACATTGAATTGGACGGCGGCTATTACAATGGTCTTATGGTACGTGCCGATACAACCGATTTTGTTCGCGGCTACCAACTGGTCGCCAATTTTAATTCGATGTTCGGCGCGGCACGCTTACGTTTCCGTTACTTCTCTCAAAATCAGATGGAAATTCGCACTCTGCTGGAAGTGGCGGCTGCTGATCTGCCAGGCGGCGCACCCACTGAAGATGGGTGGTATAACATGCAAATCAAGGCAGTAGGTAACCAATTCTGGCTGTACTGGAACGGTCAATTGATTAACGAACAACCGATTGAAGACCCGGATGCTGCGTTGAGCGCCGGCTATTTTGGCGTTTATACCTGGGATGCTCTATCTGGTGGTGCTCCAACCACTAAAGTGGATAATGTCGTCGTTAGCTACGAGGGGCAATTGACCGAATCCTTTACCGGCGGGATGACCACCCTCCAGTGGTTCTCCGCATGGACGGACAATCAGGGTAACGGCTACACTCCGATGGTACCTGCAAATGAAGCCGGACCAACCGACAACTGGATTGGCGTGTTGACTGGAAATCTCGATTCGCTTGGTTCATTGGGCGCAGCCCTGGCCGGCAATCCTTCATGGTCAAATTATTCGATGGGAGCTGACGTATATATCGAACTCGGGGCCGGGTATTACAATGGTATTATGATTCGCACCGATACCACCGACGCTGTTCGCGGTTATCAATTGGCAGCCAATTTCAATTCTACCTTCGGCGCTGCTCGTTTGCGGTTCCGCTATTTCTCACAGAATCAAATGGAAATACGTACCCTGCTGGAAGTGGCAGCGGCTGATCTGCCCGGTGGCGCTCCGACTGCGGATGGTTGGTATAACATGAAAATCAAAGCTGTAGACAACCAATTCTGGCTATACTGGAACGGTCAGTTAATTAACGAAGAACCAATCGAAGATCCTGATGCTGCGCTGAGCGCCGGTTATTTCGGTGTTTATACATGGGATGCATTGTCCGGCGTTGCGCCAACAACAAAAGTGGACAACATTGTTATTATGCCGGAAGGAATCGTTAACAGTATTTCACCGATCACTCAGAAAAATAATGTGGCTGCTAATTTCAAATTATTCGATAACTACCCCAATCCGTTCAATCCCGAAACCACAATTTCATTTGAAATAGTAGATGCCGGTGACGTGAATTTAACAGTGTATGATTTAATGGGACGAGAAATTCAAACACTCGTAAATGGCCATCGTGCTCCGGGCGTTTACAGCGTTACCTGGAATGGTACTGATATGCATGGTATTCCTGCACCATCGGGTGTATATGTGTACCGGCTGCTTCAAAATAAATTAAGTATGTCGCACAAGATGATGCTGCTTAAATAACATGACTTATAATCGTCAGGCGTTGGTAACTCCAGCGTCTGACGAATTCTGCGGGGTGTAAGTACTCCGCCATAAAAACTTACAAACTACCTGCCGCATGAATCGCAACCTTGCATGACTCCGAAAATTATTAACACTGAAATAAAAACATTTGCATCAAATAGACAGCGCGACAGGTATCGATCAATCAATATGACAATTCTTCATCATGCCATTTGATTGGAATGCGCCTTTAGTTAAAATGGAGATTTTATTTTGAAAGCTTATCGCGTTTGCTTTCACATTGTTGTCATTCTCATACTACTAGCTTCCGTGACAGCAAATTTCGCTGGTACGACCGGAAAAATTTCCGGCGTAGTAAAAGATGCACAAACCAACGATCCGCTGCCCGGATGCAGCGTCATCATCAAAGGAACGACACTCGGCGCTGCATGCAATGCTAATGGCCATTATTTTATTATTAATGTGCCTCCCGGACATTATAGTGTGCAAGTGGACATGATGGGCTACCGATCCACACTCATCACCGATGTTCAGGTGACTGTCGATCTCACCACGAAATTGAACTTCGCGCTTGAATCTCAAGTTGTGCAAGGTGATACGCTGGTTGTTGTCGCTGAACGTCCCTTAGTGCAAAAGGATGTGACATCCAAATTGAGTATTGTGGGATCATCGGAAATTACGAACATGGCAATAACGGATTTCCAGGATGTGCTGACGACCAAAGCCGGATTCACACGCGATGCTGAAGGCGAAATTCATGTGCGCGGTGGCCGGACCGGCGAAATCGCATATATGATCGATGGAATGTACGTTGAAGACCCGCTTTACGGTGGTTTCAACAGCATGATTAATGAAGATGCCATAGATGAGATGGTGGTGATTAGCGGAACATTCAATGCCGAATACGGGGATGCCATGTCCAGCATCGTGAATATTGTCACCAAGGATGGCGGTACAAATTATACAGGAAAATTGGAGTACACATCATCCTATCTCAATAAATCGCCATATCGCGAGCAGAATCCGTTTCCTGGTGTGAAAGACAGTTACGTGTATCAGGAACAAAGCATCATCGATCAAAATGATTTACCACTTGCCGGAATGGTCAATGCATCGTTTAGCGGACCGATTCCCGGTCTGAATAAATTATCGTTTTTTGTTTCCGATCGCTTTAAAAATGAAGACAGCTATCTACCGCACGGATATATACTCGAGCGTGATGAGTTTGGCAAACTAACCTGGCGCTTTAATCCATCCATGAAATTAACGCTGACCGGCCAGCGCACCCGCAACGAATCGCAAAGTTACAATCACGCCTGGAAATATCGAAGCGATCATCAGCAAGTCGGCGCCAAAAAAACAATGCGACTGGGATTAACCTGGACGCACACGATTTCACCAAATTTGTTTTATACAACATCACTCTCCCGTTATAAATATAACTGGCGAGTTCAGGTCGATGGCAAATTGCCGGCAGATTATGAAATCGGGCAAACCGGCGAAACTGTCTATTTCTACGTGTCCGGGGATGATGCCGATTATGCCGATGACCAGACCGTTACTTATGCCGGCAAGTTCGACATGACGTGGCAGGCAAATAGCAACCACCAGTTCAAGACCGGTGCGGAACTGGAAAACTATGTCATCGACGTGTATGAAGAGAATGAACCGTGGCCATCCGGCGCGCAGTTTAAGGAGCGTTACGAACGTCAACCGATTGAACTGGCCGCCTATCTTCAGGATAAAATTGAATACGATTATTTGATTTTGAATATCGGGCTGCGCTTTGATTATGCCGATCCCAAAGCGAAAATGTGGCCGGATGTCCGCAAATTCGGCTATTTTGATGAGAACAATGTCTGGATTGTAGCAGCCGAAAAGGAAGTATCACCCAAGACACAATTGAGTCCGCGCATTGGGCTGGCGCATCCGCTGACCGATCGTGCGGTGATGCATTTTTCGTACGGTCATTTTTTTCAGAATCCCAACTATAATTCGCTTTATTACAATCCGCATAAGGACCTGGGAACAACATTGCCGTTGGTGGGGAATCCGGCGCTTAAAGCCCAGAAAACCGTGGCCTATGAAACCGGTATAAAATTTCAGATTTCCGAGATGTGGGCATTTGACATCACTACCTGGTACAAGGATATTACCGATCTGCTGTCCACGCTGCATGTCAGCTATCTTTCTCAGGATTATGTAGTATTTTATAATTCAGATTACGCCAGTGTTAAAGGCGTTGACTTGACGTTGCAAAAAAAGTACAGCAACTATTTGAGCGGATCAATTGATTATACTTACACCTTGGCCAAAGGGAATAACTCGCAGCCATTGGGCGGTTATCTCGACGCATTTGCCCAGGAAGAAATTCCGCATCAGGAGTATTTTCTTGATTTCGATCAGCGGCATGATTTTGCCGTGAATTTCACAATTTCGGTTCCTAATGGCAAGGGACCGGATGTACTTGGATTTAAACCACTCGGCAATATCAATCTGAACCTGCTGTTTCAGGCTGGCAGCGGATTACCGTACACGCCCTATGTCGATCCGACGTTGCGCGTGGACATTAATTCTGCGCGCAAGCCCTGGACATCCACACTGGATATACGCTTGCTGAAAAAAATATCCGTCTGGAAAACAAAGCTGGCCGCATTTGTTGAAGCAACCAATTTGTTGGATCGCGAAAATGTTGTTTACGTTTATTCTCGCACCGGAAAGCCATTTGATACAGGCTTAAGCAATCTCGTCGGCTCGAGTCCCGATGCTGATCACAATCCGTTACATGTTGGACCGCCGCGGTTGGTTCGGGCTGGTGTGCAGTTTTTGTGGTAGGGGTTGTTCTGATTTGGCAAGGAGCGATTTGATTACATATTAATTATTGAAATGGACATAAAAACTATTTTGAGATATCGCCGCTACTCCAGTTCTCAAGACGTAGACCAGTTATTCGACTAAAATGTTTGATATTGTTCGTAACCAGTGTTAAATTATTGGTCAAACAGATGCTGGCTATCATAAGATCCATATCAGCAATTTGAGATCCGGACTTTTTTAATAGTGACTTCAATTGAGCAAACATTTCAGCGGATTGTTTGCTAAATTGAACTATCTTGAATGATTGTAAAAATGACCTAATTTTCGATAGGTTTTGACTAACTCTGGATGAATTATATGCTCCAAACAATAATTCAGTATAATTAATTATAGTAATTGTCATATCATCAATATCAGTTGCATTAAATTTTTCAATAACGACTGGATTATTTTTAAGAAAATAGATGATGATGTCAGTATCGATTGAATAGATCATAACGATGGCTCTATGTTCTTATCTGCCCGGCTATCCCGGATAAGATGAATCAAATCATCAGCATCTTCATCTTTTAACATGCCGGCATATGACATAAGCGTTTTTTTACGCATTATTTTTTTTGCGTATTCTTCAATGGCATCCTGTACAACTTCATTCTGAGATTTGTGCAGTTGATCAGCCAATGTTGAAACAACATCTTGAAATTTCTTTTCGATTACGATAGTTCCCAACTTTTGCTCCTGAATTAGTAGATGGCAATATTGAGCGTAATGGAATTTATCAATTCATCGAATAAAAATCAAGTAATTTGTGAAATGTGAAATTAAAGACAAAAATAGTAAGAATTGTATATACGAAATTTAATAAATTGTCCCTTTATCGACATATACTCGTTAAGGTTTAAAATGTAACGTTGCCTGAGCTTGTCGAAGGCAACACTTCCACAAATCCTGAGCGCTTGTTGGCTTCGATAAGCTCAGCCAACGATCAATATCAGGATGAAAGTTACAAACTAACCCTTAATGAGTATAAATTAAAATTTGTAATTAAATGATCAGGTAAACACAACATCAGATTTTGTTGGAGGAAAAAAATAATGATATTGGCGCTGAAGCGCATATTACTTGCACTCTTTTTTATATTTATCCCGACAATTGCTCTAACTCAGCAACCGATCTGTCAACACTGTCACGAAACAGCAATGGAACAGCCTGTTGCTTCATTAAACAAAGCATCTTCATCTGAAGAGCGTGGCATTGGCATTCAGGATTTGGGGGAGCTTGGCAATTATATTGGTAACTATGGCGTAATTTCTCACTATCTTGAATATCTCAACGACGCCATGCACTGGCCGGCGGCAGCCAATGAGGAAACCCACTATAGTTTTGGGTTGGGACTTGTGGTTGGTGTTAAAAGAAACGTCATCACTTCCGTTATTGGCGGATTCGCCGAAAAAGTTGACTGGACGCCTAAAGATGGCTCGCGCGGCCATATCTTCTCCGGCGATGTAACAGCGCCACCACCCGATCTGACTCCATTTCTGGCGATGAGCGATAATCCCGAAACCTGGCCCGAGGGTTATTATGACGAAGCTGGCACGTGGGTAAGCACTCCCGACGAACGGCATTGGCCGGGTCATTTTCGCATTGATCTCGATCCGGACTCGCCCACATACGGACAGGAAGTACCGGGAGAATTCATCTCGGACCGGGATATTTACGCCGTATTCGATGACAGTCAGAATAACCATCCCGATGGACCGGTGGGTATTGAAGTGGAACAAACCGCGTTAACCTATGGCCGTCCTTACGCCGAGGACGCGTTGATTTTCGATTTCATCATTCACAATACCAGCGGTCGGCAACTTGATAGTGTATACGTTGGTTACTATGCTGTTTTCCGCCCGGATTATGATTTTGAAGACTGGATCAACATCGTCGATAGTAATCCCAACGACGATCACCATAATCCTGACTTTGTATACATATTTGATAAAGATAACATTGAAACTGGTGCATGGGAATCGAATACGGCTCCATTTGGTATGATTGGACTGAACGTGCTCAATACGCCTCATGATATGGGCGTCACCGATTTCCATTATTTTAATCGGGAAATCGCTCCCAAGACCGATGAACAAATGTGGCCGATTATTACCAGCAATCCAACCGATCCCAATCTCGATTTACCGGAGGCGATCTTTCATGGAAATAGTCGCCGCGTGGATACAACCGATCCTGACAGTGTCAAAAAATATTATCCCAATGGCGCTCCCATTAACTATTATATCATGACCGGGCCAGTAACATTGGCGCAGGGGGAAACTGTTAATTCATCGATTGCCGTAATTATGGGAGATGCAGGCACCGTCCCGAACGCACCTGACACAACAGATTTAATGCAAAATATGCGTTTGGTGCAGCAAATGTACGCGCGAGATTATCAGGGCTCAGGACCTCCGCGCACGCCGCATGTCAGCGCAGCCGTCGGCGATAAAAGCGTCCGGCTGGTGTGGGACGCTGCAGCAGAAAAATCTGTTGATGTATTAACCGGCGCTCGTGATTTTGAAGGTTACAAAATCTATCGCAGCACCGATCTCGGCAAAACCTGGAGCACGCCAATTACCAATTTTTTTGGCAGCGTGATCGGATACAAGCCAATAAAAATTTTCGATCTGATAGATGGCATCAAAGGACAGGATCCGGCGTTCAACCAATCGCTGGGAGAAGACGTCGGGCTTCAGCATAGTTATATTGATTCTAATTTGATCAACGGAGTGGAGTACTGGTATTGTGTTACTGCATACGATAAAGGGAATCAGAATCCTGACAGCCTGGAACAATCGTATCAATCCCCGCTGGGACGTTCGACGATGCAATCGCATACCGTATCGGTTGTCCCGGGAGTCGTTGCGCAGAACGTGAAGCCGCCATCATTCAGTCCGGCAATTGACACCGATGGGGCGCTTGCACCGATTGGCGGATTGTGTCAGGGCATCGTCAAAGTGGATATTGTACAACCGGATGATATTACCGGCGATGATTACGAAATCACCTTCACCGATTCCGCATTGAGCATAAATGGCAGCGATACATCGTACACATGGGGCTTTAATCTCGATCGAATTTCAGCGTCGACCGGTGACAAAACCAGACTGCTCGACGGTCATGAATTCTCTGATGTCAGCGGCGATAATTTGCCAATCATCGATGGTTTCCGCTTGACAATGTATAATTCGCCATCCGGAATTGAATACATGGGGTGGAGCAAAGTAAATGGCGATACCTGTACGTTCGATTGGTACACTGAAAAACGCACCACCAATTTTCAGGAAGTCGGAGAAGTGATTACAGGGTACGCTGATTATAAAATTGTTGTTGTCGATTCCACCGAAGCGACCAACGTGTTGTTAACAGACGGCGTATTTGGCCACGTCGAACATTCACACATTAGCATTCCGATTAAAGCGTACGATATTACCAATCCGGAAGAACCACGCGATATTAGTCAATACATGGAAGTTTTCGATTTACGCGTTCAGTTTCCGACATCGGAGCTGTTAGGCCCGCTCGGTTGGGACCTGACACCCGGCGTCGCCGGCTACAATCCAACACCTGCCATTTGGTGGCCGGACATTCTGGCGGTTTATACGGATGCCGATACCGGAAAAGCCCACATCTGGATCAAAACCCAAAATGGTCCGGCCGATGCCACACCGCCATCGATTGGCGATGAATTTACAATCCGGACGTACAAACCGTTTCGGAAAGAAATTAGTTACCGGTTCAGCACCACGCCAACAACACGTGCCGGGAAGGAATCGATTGATCTTGATGAGATTCGGGTCGTGCCTGATCCTTATATTGTTTCCAATGTAATGGAAACCTCGCAGTTCGGCAAGAAGTTGATGTTCAACCATCTTCCCAACGAGTGTAAAATCGCCATTTACACGGTTGCCGGCGATCACATTCGCACCATCGAACATTTGGATAACACCGGCTATGAATACTGGGACATGCGTTCATATAACGATCAGTTCATCGCCTATGGGTTGTATGTGTATGTCGTTAGTGTGCCGGATGGCCGGAAAAAGGTAGGGAAATTTTTGGTGATAAAATAGAAGGGAGTTATATTATGGATCAATATCAGATTGAAGCTATTGTGACAGATGATGGTATATTGACATTAAACAATGTTCCTTTTCATGCCGGAGATAAACTTGAAATTACAATTCGAAAAAAGACAATCGGGAAAAAGTATCCTTTACGAGGAAAACCGTTTACATATAATGAACCATTCATGGGAATTGCCGACGAAGATTGGGAGGCGCTGCTATGATTATCTTGGATACACACATCTGGGTTTGGTGGGTTCATGATGATTTACGTCTTCGCAAGTACAGAGACAGAAAATACAACATAACGAAGATGACGCATTAGGAATTAGTATTATATCATGCTGGGAAATTGTTAAACTCGTTGAATATAATCGATTATCCCTACCGTGCCCATTAAGTGAATGGTTCGATCAGGCGCTTGCTTATCCAGGCATTTATTTAATTGACCTGACACCTCAGATTATTATAGAATCGACTCAACTTCCTGGTTCATTTCATCGTGATCCAGCCGATCAATTAATTGTTGCAACAGCTCGATTTCATCAATGCGAACTTGTTACATCAGATAAAAAAATAATTGACTATCCACATGTAATTACTATACACTAATTGAGAATTTTTATGAAATGTAAATTATATATCTTAATGTCCGGATTCCTCCTCACACTAAATGCTTCAGTTTCTTATGCCAATTTCTCCAAAGTCGGCACGTCCGCCGCACAGTTTCTGAAAATCGGTGTTGGCGCCCGGGCGATGGGGATGGGTGAATCATTCGTTGCGCTCGCCAATGATGCGACCACGATGTACTGGAATCCCGCGGGCATGATTAATGTTGACCAGATTACGTTAGCGCTCAATCACTCCAACTGGTTTGCTGACATTTCCCACGATTATGCCGGTTTCATTTTACCATTCAGCGAAAACGGCCGGCTTGGTTTTAGTGCAATCGCGCTGAACACCAGTGAACAGGAAGTCACGACTGTCGAAAATCCCGATGGCGCCGGGTTGTACTATGATGTTAGCGACCTTGCCGTCGGAATGTCATACGCACGTGCGTTGACTGATCGATTCGCATTCGGCATGACCGTAAAATATATTCAACAAAATGCATACAATGAATCTGCGAAGACCGTTGCCATGGATGTTGGTACTTATCTGAAAACCGGATTTCACGGTCTTGCTATTGCCATGTGCATGTCAAACTATGGCGGCACATTGCAACTGGATGGTCTTGATTTAATCACCATTACTGATGGGAACGATGCCATCGACGGTAATTACCGCACCGATGCCCGTCTAAAAACCGAACCATATCCATTACCGCTTAATTTTCGTGTTGGCATTGCTATGGATATTATTGGCGGGTATGCTGAACACCCACTGATTGCATCCGAAATGAATCGATTGACATTTGCGCTGGATGGCTCGCATCCGAATGATAACCTGGAACGCATCAACATGGGACTGGAATACGGATGGAAGGAGACGTTATTCTTGCGCGGTGGTTACAAAATTAATTACGATGTTGAAAAATGGGCATTCGGCGGCGGATTGCAATTTCCGGTTGGCAAGCAAACCTTTCGTGTGGATTACGCGCTGGTGGATTTCGCCGATTTGGGGAAAGTATCGCGGTTATCGCTGGAATTGATTTTCTAACTCAAAACCGTTGATTTTAATAGTTATCCTCTGATAGAATGTCACCTGACTCACTCGTTTCAATATCTTTCAAAATTTGTTCAGCAGCGATAACTTCGCCAAATGGTACCATAATGCGTGTTTCAAAGTAACGATGCATTTCTTCATTAATCGTACTGGCAATCGCTGAAAATGACAGATTGTTCGGGCGCATTTTATTTTGAAATAAAAACGGGTGCAGGCCTTCAGTTTCCAGCACCTGCGCCAAATAATCCGCATGCATTTCATCACTTGCTGCAAAAACGCATGCCATATCGCTAATAATTTCATACTGCGCATGTTCGTTGCACCGAAAGGTGCTATTAACCCAGCCACCGCATCTGCTACAATAGGCCTTCCCGCAAATAACACATACGCCATCGGCATCGGTCATGCCATGTTTCTCACAGCGCAAATAGTCCGTGTAAATTCCTCCGCAATATGGACAGAATGCAGCATCCACATCAACATCATGGTGACAATTTTCACACTCGTATTGAGATTGGTCATTTTCAGGCATGCCAATATCTCCGTTTTTTTTATTGTATGGTTTTACCTGTAATTTGCTGAAATTCTATCAACCGAAAAGTCCCTGTAATTTTGTTATTTTCTAACGTAGTATGCGAAAAATTGTTTCTGTTTCACAGAAGATCGGATTGGGTAAGCCTAACAGCATCAGGTTAATGAAAAAAAATTCCATTTCAAACTGAGAAATTGTTCTTTGCCCTTTAACCTGGATTATTCATTGAAATTTATTAAGGAGTCCAGATAACTTGAATGGTGGGTGATTTCAAATTCGATGTATCGAATTCAGTTTAATTCAGTGCATTCACCTAACATATATTTTAATAGTAAATTATCTGTGCTTACTTGCGGCTATCCAGTTAACTCAGCAAAGCAAAATCATCGTTCCGCCAGTCCCCTGGCG
>JAFGDW010000223.1 GCA_016931935.1 Candidatus Zhuqueibacterota bacterium
CGAAGTCGAAGCATGTTGTTTTATAGTAAGTTATCATCCTTCGACTACGCTCAGGATGAAGCTTGACAAGACTTTTGATACAGCCCCATGCCAAAGGCAGATGCGCCTTCGGAGCACTCAGTCAACGGTATGTTCCGTACCCTGAGCTTGTCGAAGGTTACACTCACCATCATTTATTGAATGGATACTATATATTTATTTAAAATCGTTTATTATTCAATATATTAAGTTATCCAAAACCTTAGCAAGGGTAAATCAGATTTAATCAACAGAATCATTCATTGGACACAAAATATTAGACAGGATCAAAGGGATTTGTGGATCAACAGGATTTTTCCTAATGATAATCTTGTTAATCCTGGTATCCAGGTGATCCTGTCAAAATTATTTTGTTTAAAAAAAAATTGATACATGAAAATATATCCAATTTCTATCTATAATAATTAAACAAGGGATTGAAATAATGAAAGTTGTATTATCCGGTAACGAAGCAATTGCCCGGGGATTTTACGAAGCGGGCGGTGAGTTCGCCTCTGCGTATCCCGGCACACCAAGTACGGAAATTTTGGAAAACATCGGCCAGTACCGCGAAATTCAAGCCCAATGGGCGCCCAACGAAAAAGTGGCGCTGGAAGTCACAGCCGGCGCCGGACTTGGAGGTATGCGTTCACTGGCTGCCATGAAACATGTCGGACTCAACGTTGCTGCCGATCCGTTTTTTAGTCTGAGTTATCAGGGAGTCAATGCCGGAGTTATTATTGTTTCGGCTGACGATCCGTCGATGCATTCATCCCAGAACGAACAGGACAATCGCTGGTTCGCTCGCGCCGCTAAAGTGCCGATGCTGGAGCCGTCGGATAGTACGGAAGCGCGGGATTTTGTAAAAGCTGCGCTGGAAATCAGCGAACAATATGACGCCCCGGTGTTGCTGCGAACCACAACACGCATCAATCATTCAAAATGCGTCGTTGAACTCCGGGATCGTGTTTCAGTCGAGCGCAAATCGTATACGAAAAATATGCCGAAAAATGTATTGTTACCGGGTAATGCCCGCAAGCGTCATGTTGTGGTTGAAGAACATTTACGTCAATTGATCGAGTTTGGGAATTCCAGTCGACTGAATCAAATTGAATGGGGCGATAAAACCATCGGGATTATCACCAGTGGTATTGCCTATCAATATGCCAAAGAAGTTTTCCCCAATGCGTCCATTTTGAAGTTGGGGATGACAAATCCGTTACCGAAGCAACTGATACAAAATTTCGCACGTCAGGTTGAAAAAATATACCTAATAGAAGAACTCGATCCATTTCTTGAAGAACAAATTGCCGCAATGGGAATTTCTGTAGAGGGAAAAAACCGGCTACCCGTGATCGGCGAACTGTCCCCATCAATTATTGCTGATGCATTCGTCCCAACGAATACATCTGCTCAAACGTCCGTCATCGCCGATGTGCCGATTCCAGCCCGGACGCCGGTACTGTGCCCCGGTTGCTCACACCGCGGCATATTTTACGCGTTGAAGAAATTGAAACTTACTGTAACTGGCGATATCGGGTGTTACACACTGGCGGCTATTCCGCCATTAGAAATGATGGATACTTGTCTATGCATGGGCGCCAGCGTTGGTTATGCCCATGGTATGCAGAAAGCCACAGGTGATGAACGAAAGGGGAAAATTATTGGTGTGATTGGCGATTCCACATTTCTACACTCCGGTATCACCGGCTTGATTGATTTGGTATACAACGACTCCACCGCCAAAATCTGTATTCTCGACAACCACATCACCGCTATGACCGGGCATCAGGAGAATCCGGGATCGGGATTGAACCTTCGCCGCGAGCCAGCAACCAAAATTGATTTGGAAGCCATTTGTCATGCCGCCGGCATCAAGCGTGTCGTGAAAGTCGACCCCTACAAGTTAGATGAGACAATCAAAACATTACGCGCCGAAATGGCCGTTGAAGAACCAGCGGTCATCATTGCCGATGCGCCGTGTATAATCCGGGCGCGCATTAAATTCAGCGAACCGTATTATGCTGATGCTGACACCTGCATTGCCTGTGGGATGTGTCATCGCGTTGGCTGTCCGGCAATCGAGAAAAATGAAGCCGGCAAAACAAAAATCAATCCGCTGCTCTGCATCGGCTGCGACATCTGCCGGCAGGTGTGCAAACCAGGTGCAATTCGACGACGCACATCGGACGTGAAAAGTGAAACATAAGTCACCACTTACTGATCACTGTTTATTGATTACTGATCACCTGATTTTCATTCGCTATGCGCTCTGCACTTTGCGCTATGCTAAAGCAACGTCTCACGTTTCACGTTTGACATTTGACTTTTCATATAAAGGGAGCAATCATGAATCATCCACACTATAAATCATCGGAACAATCAACCATTAACATTCTACTGGCCGGTGTTGGTGGACAGGGAGTATTATTAGCAAGTGATATTTTGATAGAAGTTGCATTACAAGCCGATCTTGACACAAAAAAAAGCGAAATTCATGGCATGGCCCAACGCGGCGGCAGCGTGGTAAGCCAGGTTCGTTATGGCCGAAAAATCTACTCCCCGCTAATTCCCGAAGGCGAAACAGATATTTTGTTGACATTTGAAAAACTGGAAGCATTACGTTACCTCGATGCCTTGCGCCCCAATGGCGTTGTTATTTTTAATACTGAACAAATCACACCGCTTACCGTTTTTTCTACCAATGTCGCCTATCCGCAGGATATCGAAGGATTGTGTCGCCGCAAAACCGACTATGTTTTCCCGGTCGACGGAACCGTTCAGGCAGAATCGCTGGGAAATTTAAAGGTTGTGAACAGCATCATGCTTGGCGTGCTATCCCAGTTCATCGAATTTGATTCGGATGTATGGAAACGTATTATCGCCACCAGGGTGCCGCAAAAAACAGTCGCACTGAACAGCCAGGCATTTGATATCGGACGGAAGCTCATTGCAGCAGAGAGCAAAGCGCATAGCGAAAACTATTCCGAATGATATGATATACCAAATGCACGTTTGCATCACTCCAAGCAATACTATCGCTAAATTGATACCAAAAATAATTACTTTCAAAAATATAAGTTTCCTATCTTTGCCATGCGCTCTGCTCTCTGCGCCATGCAACAATTTAAAAGAAAAAGTTAGAATAGTATTGAAAAATAAATTTGAAGGGAATAAAACATGATCTGCACATTCGATCAATTATTCGCTGAAGCACAGGCTATCAGTCAGGGCCCGGATGGGCGTATTCGCGTCGTCATCGCTGGCGGGCATGATGATGCTGCATTATCTGCTTTGCTGGAAGCGTACGAACTTGGTTTGGCCGATGGATTACTCGTCGGGGATACCATCAAAATTCACCAGCAACTTGAAAAATTAAGCCCGGCTAATCTGAACAAATTTGATATTGTCGACGTTAAAGATGAGTTCGAAATTTGCAAACGTGCCATGGAAGCAATTCACTGGAACGAGGCGCAGATTGTACTTAAAGGGAAAGTAAAAACTGCATCGCTGTTAAAAGCAGCATTCGATCCGCAAACCGGTCTGCGTAGCGGACGGCTTATCAGCGACATTTTCCTGTTCGAATTTCCCGGACGGCAAGATGAAAACAAGTTACTCATCATTACTGATGGCGGTTTTAATCTGGCCCCGGATCTAAAGGAAAAAGTCCAGATTATTGAAAATGCCGTGCAGGTAGCGCATGCGTTGGGAAACGACAATCCAAAAGTTGCGGTGCTGTCCGCAGTGGAAACGATTAATCCTAACATGCAATCCGCTGTGGATGCGGCGATTCTGTCCAAAATGAACGATCGCGGCCAAATCACTGGTTGCGTCGTCGACGGCCCTCTGGCGCTCGACAATGCCCTTTCTGAAGAAGCGGCAGCCATGAAAGGCATCCATTCTTCGGTAGCCGGACATGCCGATGTACTGTTGTGCCCAACGATTGAATCAGCGAACATGCTCGCCAAAGGCACGATTTATTTTGCAGGATTGCGCCTGGCTCACGCGACTATGGGAGCCAAAGCGCCAGTATTAATTCCATCGCGCAGCGATACCAAAGACTCAAAATTAATGACGATCGCATTGAATGTAATAATCGCTCATAATATGAAAAGTTAATATCGAAACATTTTTGCATCACGTGCATCTAACCATCAAACCAAACGAAAAAAGGAGCCTGACTATGAAAATTGCAATTGCCAGCGACCACGGAGGATTCGATTTTAAGGAAACACTAAAACAACATCTCAACGACCAAAATTTTGAAGTTATCGATTTTGGGTGTAATAATAAAGAATCGTGCGACTACCCCGATTTCGGCCGTCCGGCTGCGGAAAGCGTCGCCAATGGTACGAACGACCGTGCCATTCTTATTTGTACAAATGGCATCGGCATGTGCATGCTGGCCAATAAAATTCATGGCATCCGCGGTGCACTGGTATACAATGTACGGACAGCGGAAATGACGCGCCGGCATCACAATTCCAACGTGTTGTGTCTCGGCGGCCAGGAATTCCCGATCGAAGAACTGCTGCAAATGGCTGATGTCTGGCTGGAAACGGAATTCGATGGTGGCCGGCACGAACGCCGAATTAATAAAGTACTGGCACTGGATGGGGAGGAATAAGTGCGACGTTTGGAAGCTGTGCTTGTCGATCTGGACAATACACTCATATTATTTGACGAACCGACATTTTTCAACGCCTACTCCCAAACCTTATATCGACACTTCGCATCCTTAATGTCGCCGGAAGAATTCGGCCAGCGTTTGAATAGCGGTACAAAGGCGATGATTAAAAACGATGGTAGTCGCTTGAATATTGATGTGTTCAAAGATGTTTTTGGAGATGGCTTGCCGACAAATGGCGATCAAATATGGGAGCGTTTTGATGATTTCTATCAGCATAAATTTAGTCAATTTCAATCGCTGATGCAACCGATTCCCGGCACGGCGCCGTTGTTGACCAGCCTCAGTAATCAGAACTTGAAACTGGTACTCGCCACTAATCCATTGTTTCCCGACGAAGTTCAACACATGCGTTTGCAATGGGCCGGCCTGGCCGCTGTGCCATTCGACCTGATCACCAGCGTAGAAAACAGCAGCTTTGCCAAACCCAATCCGCAGTACTTCACAACAATTTGTAAAACAATTGGTGTCGATGCGCAAACGGCTGTTATGGTTGGCAATGATCCGTTCAATGATATGGTCGCCGCCTATGCTGGTTTGCGAACGTACTTAACAACAGATAGTGAACATGTTTCAATTGAACTGAGCCAGGCTCTGGCAAGCGACTCACATCTGCAATTACCTGAACCCGATGCTAAAGGTTCGATTTTGGAATTGGATTCCTATATTGAAACACTGATGTAGACGAACGAAAAGGAGAAACATTATGGATATGATAATTACGTTTCCAGGCGGCAAAAAAGTCGACGCTACCTATAACGGGGTGACAGTCCATACCGATCAACCGGTGAGCGTCGGTGGTGACGCCTCCGCGGCAACGCCATTCGATACATTCCTGGCATCGATCGGTACGTGCGCAGGAATTTACGTTTCCAGCTTTTGTAAGCAACGCGGCATTGATACGGATGGCATTCGCCTGGTGCAGCGGATGAACTGGAACGCACTCGAACGCCGGATCAACCAGATTGAAATTGACATTCAAGTACCACCCGATTTTCCTGAACAATACAAGGAAGCAGTTATCCGCTCGGCGGATTTATGTGCGGTGAAAAAGCATCTCCACCATCCGCCGGAATTTCTGATTAAGACATCGGTTGGTAATTAATATAGCTGAGTGCGGACTATATTAAATATAGCTTAAACGAACATTTTTTTCTTTTTCATTTATGTTGTTGCAGTTATGGCTTTTGGCTATTTGCAAATAGCTAATGGCTAATGGTAGAAGACAAGCGGTGAATTTAGGTTGAAAAAATGTTCATGGATGAAGAAACCATTTAAGAAATGGCCCCTGTCACAAATTCAAAACAGGGGTTTTACTTTTAATGTTACCAACATGCTACATGAATCAACAAAATATATGTTGACTTTGTCAATATTATCCTTTATATTTTCAAAGTGATAGGACAATAAAGACCAGTCTTTCAACGCATCAATTGATAAATGTACGAAACTATTTTGTATATTCACCGCATACCAAAGAAAACTCGGTCTAACCTGAAAGGAATGAACTATGAAACGATTGTTTCTACTACTGATGCTGGTTGCAGTCTTTGGAATCACAGGCGTAGTATTTCCACAATCAGCCGCACAAATTGCCAGTTCCGGATCGTTCACCGGCGGTGTTGGTATGGCAGTTATTGATGATCAAACATATTTCACCATTAATCTTCATCCTGATGTCGCCATCGGCAAATTGGGAATCGGCCTGAACATCAACCTTCTATACAATAGCGAAACCGGCGAACTTCGTCCGGAAGACTGGAATGAAAGTTACGACTATGCCCGGTTAATCCGCTACATTCGCTGGGGACATAAACGCGATCCATTTTATACCCGCGTCGGAATTCTCGATGCTGCCCGGCTGGGACACGGTTTTATCATGAACTATTATACCAATGAAGCCAGTTACGACGCACGCAAAATTGGTCTCGAGTTAGATATGGATTTTGGCTCGTGGGGCGTAGAAACAGTCACGAGTAATATGGGCCGTCTGGAAATTATTGGTGGTCGTGCTTATGTTCGGCCGCTGCGTCAGGTGCTGACAATTCCTATGATTAAAAATATTGCGTTCGGTGGCACCTATGTCACCGATATTGATCCCGATGGAAACCGCAGTACCAGTGACGGTATGTACGAAATCGGATTCGATGTTGAAATGCCATTATTAACTCTACCAATGTTTAATTCCTTCATTTACTACGATTGGGCAAAGATCGACACACTCGGGCACGGTCAGGCCGTTGGCGCAGAAGCCAATTTGACACTGATCGCCGGCATTGCTGCCATGACAGCACGTTTGGAACGACGTTGGCTGGGTGAACAATTTCTACCATCTTACTTCGGTGCATTCTATGAAATTGAGCGGTATAAAATTGACCAGGGGACGGTTTTTCGAAAAGATCAGTACGTAGCAACCATCGATAGTACAACTCGTGGTATTTTCGGTGAACTTGTCGGAGATATATTGAACACATTCCGCATCGTCGGCAATTTCCAGCGACTTGACGGTGTGCAAAAGAGTGGTATTTTACATATGGCTGCTGAAGTACCGGATGCAATTCCCAAAATTGCCGCTTACGCATATTACGACCGTATCGGTATCGAAACTGGCAGCGACCTGTTCAAACTCGATGACAACTCTGTCGCACGGATTGGGCTTGGTTATAAAATTAAACCTTATTTACTTCTCAATATGGATTATATTTATACTTTTGTTTTTGACGAAAAAGCAGACACCTGGAAAGCTCAGGAGCGGTTTGAACCGCGTGTCTCCTTCGTTTGGCGTTTTGGTGAATAGAAACCTAAAATTTATCCACTCAATTTGAACAAAAACTGACAAACCAGGTTTTATAGCGAGCCTGGTTTGTTCTCATTAGTCGTGCCTCGCATTCACTTTATAACTGCATCTATAGCACAATACATCAGATGTAAATTGTACACTGCTTCCGAAGCGGTTTTGAGATTGACCTTAATTTCTCCTCCTTCGAAGGAGGAGACTAAGAGGTGGTTTGCAAGATGAATCTCAAAACTACTTCGATACAAGTATAATTTTAGTACTCAGCCAAAAGACAGGAATATCTCATGCCCTCACTCAACAAAGACCTTGTTCAATCAGAATTACATATCACCCGGGAATCACGCACACTCTACACCATCCCGGAAGCCTTCATCACTGATCGCGGTACCGTACTGCTATCAACATTTCACGCTACCCGTACCTTCGCCCAAAAGATGAATGACAAACGTGATCTGGTTCGCTTCCCGGAGAAAACGGTTAAGTCAGGGCAGATTAACGGAATGGTATTGATCAATGAAATTTTACGATATGTATTTCGACTTTACAGTGAAGATGAAAACCAATCAATGCTGGAACAGGCATACAACGCTGTTGAAAGTAAACTCGGGCATGAAGCGTTAAATTCAATCCTTTTAAATTATGTGGATCGGTATCCGCCACAAGCCGTTTTCTTTGGATCGCGCACACCTGCAGAATATCTCATTTCCAAAACCGGTGATTATGAAAATCGATTCCTTGTATTTGAAGATATTTTGATGCTTTGGCTGGAAAATGCTAACCCGGCATTTTCCCCGTACCGAGAATTGTTCGATGATAGCGCCACTCAAAAGAAAACCCTTTACCGTGAAGCAATCAGTGCCATTCGCGATTATTTTGAAACTCAAAGGCCATTCGGGCCGGATAACCAAAACCTTATCGATATGTTGCGCAGCCCTGCGATTGCTGTTCCCCATTCCATTACCGGTCAATTGGAATATATCCGCGAAAAATGGAGCTCGCTACTAGGTAAATATTTGTACCGGTTACTCAGCAGCCTGGATTTAATTCGCGAAGAAACTAAATCCCGGTTCTTCGGCCCCGGCGAAGCGACTGTATTCGATTATTCGGCATATGATATCGAATCCGAGCGCTATTCCATGGACAAGGACTGGATGCCACGGGTTGTGATCATCGCCAAAAGTACGTATGTCTGGCTCGATCAGTTATCTAAAAAATATCAACGCGACATTCACCGGCTCGATCAAATTCCTGATGAAGAACTGGACCGCCTGGCACGATGGGGATTTACCGGATTGTGGCTTATTGGTTTGTGGGAACGCAGCAAGGCATCCAAACGGATTAAGCAGCTTTGTGGGAATCCCGAAGCAGTCGCTTCTGCTTACTCTTTGCTCGATTATATCATTGCTGATGAACTCGGAGGCGAAGAGGCGTTCGAAAATCTGCGTCGCCGAGCCTGGGAGCGCGGCATCCGTATGGCTGGCGACATGGTTCCAAATCATGTGGGTATCGATGGCAAATGGGTAATTGAACATCCCGACTGGTTTGTGGCGCTCGATTATTGTCCGTTTCCATCCCATTCATTTAATGGCGAAAATCTTTCGTGGGACAATCGGGTCGGAATTTATATTGAAGATCATTATTTCAACCGCACCGATGCCGGACCGTTGTTCAAACGCGTCGATCACTGGACCGGTCAGGTTAAATATGTCTACCACGGTAACGACGGCACAAGCATGCCCTGGAACGATACGGCGCAACTCAATTACCTGAATCCGGAAGTCCGCGAGGCTGTCATCCAGACGATTTTACACGTCGCACATAAATTCCCGATTATCCGGTTCGATGCCGCAATGACATTAACGAAACGCCATTACCAGCGGCTCTGGTTTCCGCAACCCGGCACTGGTGGTGATATTCCATCGCGTGCAGAACATGGGCTGGATAAAAACGCGTTCGACAACGCTATGCCCGAAGAATTCTGGCGTGAGGTGGTCGATCGGGTTGCCCAGGAAGAGCCCGATACGCTCCTGCTGGCCGAGGCATTCTGGTTGATGGAAGGATATTTTGTGCGAACGCTCGGAATGCACCGTGTCTACAATAGCGCATTCATGAACATGCTAAAAAACGAGGATAACGCCAAGTACCGCACTTCCGTGAAAAATGTGCTGGAATTTGATCCGGAAATTCTCAAACGGTTTGTCAATTTCATGAATAATCCCGATGAAGATACGGCAATTGCCCAATTCGGCAAAGACGACAAATACTTTGGCGTGTGCATGATGATGATCACCATGCCGGGTTTGCCAATGTTCGGTCACGGCCAGGTGGAAGGTTTTACTGAAAAATACGGGATGGAATACCGCCGCGCGTACTGGGATGAACACCCCGACGAACACCTGGTTCGTCGTCACGAACGCGAAATATTCCCGCTAATGCATCGACGTCATTTATTCGCCCATGTTCACAATTTTGTGCTCTACGATTTTTTCACTCCCGAAGGACCGGTTAACGAAGATGTGTTTGCCTATTCCAACCGTGCGGGCAATGAACGTGGTTTAGTCATCTATCACAATCGTTATGCTGAAACCAGAGGCTGGATTCGTACGTCGACCGCCATCTCAGTTAAAACCGGTGCGGACGAGCGCACACTGCTTCAGAAAAATCTTGGTGAAGGATTACAAATTCCGTTCGATAACCAATCATACTGTATTTTCCGCGACCATGTCTCCAATCTTGAATATATCCGTAATTGCAAAGAATTGCACGAAAAAGGTCTGTACGTGGAAATCGGGGCGTACAAATTTCACGTGTTTCTCGATTTCCGCATTGTTAAAGATAATGAATGGCATCACTACGGTCACCTGGCATCGTTCCTGAATGGTCGAGGTGTGCCGAACATGGAAGAGGCACTGAAAGAGACTTTCCTCCAACCAATCCATCATCCGTTTAAGGAATTGGTAAACGCATCCCACTTTAAAAAGTTGATGGAAGCCCGGGCAACCAAAGCTGCTGCTGTTGCCGAGCCACAATTAGTAGCTGAAACCATGGCTCACATCGAACATTTGCTGAATGAAATACGCAACTTTAGCCAGGGGAAGGGCGATTCCCAATCGATTCTCAAACAATTAAAGCAGGAATTGCAATCGTCGCTTACGCTTCCAATCTGGCGTAAACTGCAGCCCAAAAACTCACCGGTAGTTTTTAAATATTTGGTCGATAAGTTAGCGGAATTACCTGACGTGTGGGCGATACTGAGTTCCTGGTGGGCAGTCCATCTTCTGGGCGGGATTACTGATTTAGAAAACTCCGCCGACCAGAGCCGAACATGGATTGATGAATGGCTCTTTGGTAAAGTCATGGCCGGTGCTTTTAGCGATATGGAGCATGACGAAGCCGAATCGTGGCGGATGGTGACGCTGGTAAAAATTATTACCACGCATCAGCAATGGTATGCCGCCAAACCAAAAACAAAAGAAGAGAACTGGTACCATGCATTGAACACGTTGCTGAAGGATGATGATGTACAGCAATACATTCAGGTGAATCGATTCCAGGATGTGCTTTATTTCAACAAAGAATCGTTCGATTCTTTGTTATGGTGGCTGTTGATGATTGCGGTCGTTCAAATCGCCGCAGATATCACCGTTTCCAAACAGGAAGCCAGGGACCGCATGGCACGTTGTCACGACATTATTCAACAATTGCATAACGCTGAAGCCAAATCAAAATATCAAGTGGAAAAATTGCTGAATGGTTGATACCCATTAATAAGTGCATTGAACGTGATAAGTTTGATTTAAAAAGACGTCGTTCTTTCATAATGCGGATCATACATTTTTTTTGTCACCTACAACCCAGGTTCATTAATGCAACCTGGGTTGTGAAATTACTAATTTCTAAATATAGGACGCAGGAATCCGAGATGTAGCCTAAAATTATAACATCAGACATCATCGTAAATTAAATTAAAGTGAATAAAAACAATGAAAATACCTTCTCAAGTAAAACTGTGCATTTTTACTTTTCGGA
>JAFGDW010000224.1 GCA_016931935.1 Candidatus Zhuqueibacterota bacterium
CGTAGTCGAAGGATGATAACTTACTATAAAACAACATGCTTCGACTTCGCTCAGCATGAAGAAATTATACGAATTTTGACTTTTGATTCAGCCCCAACATAACCTACTAATTTTGAAAGGATACAATATATAGTATCCTACTATTTCCACAGCCTTCGCATGGGTGGTTTATCGACAGAGTCATGAATAAAGATACTCATTTTTTTGATACTCATTTGTTCATGTGATTGGTACTATGTTAATAGATTCTCTCCTTCCGGTTCAGGCAATAACTCAATTGTGTAGCAACATTATTTTTTGGATTTCATAATAACCATCGGCGCTGATTCTGCAAAAATAAATTCCACTGCTCAGCCTGTTATTGTGTTCATCCCGTCCGTCCCAGTTCGCGTAATGATATCCGACATGAGTATTTTGATCAGTCGCTAATGAACGAATCCGTTGGCCTTCAATATTGAATATCTCGATTGTGACCCGGACAGTCGTGTGCAAAGCGTACGGAATAAACGTAAGCTGCCGGAACGGATTGGGATAATTTTGTATCAGCGTGAATGCATGGGGAAAAGCACTGGAATCTTTATTATTGGAATTTGAATCGGGTACAATTGGGACGAAAATTTTCGGTTCGAGACTATGTTCGTAGACGAATACGTTGGGCCAGAGTGGATCCAGTTCGGCAACGGCTTGTATTAAATAGGCGGATGATGCCAGTGAATGGTGCATTAATACGAGATAGTCGTAATTCAGGTAACGATTGATGATTTGCTTTCCTTCAACTGAATGTTCATCATCAATCAAATACCAGTAATTGATAAAAGCAATAAATATCTTTTCCTGCTTTAGCCATAAATAGGGAGAATAATTTTCCAGGTAGGGTTCGGCATCGCCGGGATGAAAGATGATCTTGCCCTCCATATCAATCATGTAGCCATTGTTAGTTTTGACGCCATCATGATCGAGCTGGAAAATTTTTATGGGAATACTGTTGACTGTAAGTGAAACAGTCGATCGATAGGGTGACCGTGCGATAATGCGATCTTTGATCTGTTCATAATTGTCACAGTTGCGTTCCATGCTATCATGAACTTCCTGTGGGCCAACGAGAATGCCATTGGAATTGTTGCGCATGTGCTCGCCGATGGAAACTGCACTAAAATGATCGGCGTGTGGGTGGGTAACAAGAATTAGATCGACATTATCGAACGGAGGATAAGCGTTTTCTATTTGTTCATTCAGAGCGGACGGCGGTGTATCCGGGTGTCGCGCGATGAAGGCATCGATTAAGATTTTTTTATGGGGCGATTTAATTAAAAATCCGGCATTAATAATAAATGTGACCGCGATTGAATCTGTTGCATTTGGTTCAGTGAAATAACTCCCAATTGCCTGGTAGGGGAATATACAAAAAAACACAATGAATATGTTTATGCGAATAAAATTCATATGAATGTTTACTTGATTTTTCCAAGAAATGTAAAATCAATAAGTCCGTACCTGTTCGATGCCCTCAAGCACACGTACAACGCCAGCAGCTAACGCTTCCATTTCGAATTCACCCGGGAACACCAAAACATCGGCAATGAAATGCACGCGATTTTGAATCCAGTTGATGAGCATAGTTGACTGCGCCAGTCCGCCGGTAATGACGATCCCGTTTACCTTACCAAGGAGCACGGTACTCATGGCGCCGATTTCCTTGGCAATTTGATAGGCCATTGCCTCGTAAATCTCGGCTGCCTGGCTATCACCGTCCTTGATGCGTTGTTCTACTTCCCGGGCATCGTTGGTGCGAAGATAAGCAACCAGTCCACCGTTACCCATCACTAGTTTGCGCAAGTCTTGTTCCGAATATTCCCCCGAACAGGCGAGTCCAATAAAAGGTTGCATTGGTAAGCTGCCAGTGCGCTCTGGTGTAAATGGCCCGTCGCTGGAAGCATCGTTAACATCAATAATTCGTCCGTTCCTGAGTGCACAAATCGAAATGCCTCCGCCGAGATGGGTAACCACAAAATTCGAAGTTTGATAAGCAATTCCCAGTTTCTCTGCTGCTTTGTGACCAACTGCATGAATATTTAATGCATGGGACAACGCCCGACGTTCAATTAATGGGTAGCCGGAATATCGAGCTAATGGCTCAAATTCATCAACGCAGACCGGATCGACAGTATAGGCAGTCACGCCTGCTGCCTGTGCGATATCTGAAGCCAACGCACACCCGAGATTGGAAGCATGTTGGCCCTGGATACCGCGTCGGGCATCCGTCACCATCGATTCCGATACAATATACGTACCACCGGGAATCGGTTTTAACAAGCCGCCTCGCCCGACGACTGCTTCCAGATCCGACAATAAAATATTATGAGTTTCAAGAAATGACAGAATGGATTGTTTGCGAAGGCCGAATTGATCCCACAGATCGGGATGCTGCTGTAGATCAAGCGTGGTCAGTGTTATATTTGTTTGCACAATAGCCCGGCTGCGTTCGAACAACGCAATTTTTGTTGACGTAGACCCGGGATTGATGGCAAGGATTTTTTTCATTTTAAGTTTGCTCTCCTTAATTCGAAAAAATATTGCCAGAGAATAATTTGCGATCAGCCGTTTGCTACAGTGTTCAGCCTCAAAAATAGTGAAATTCACATCCAATAGTAAGCAAAACGATGCATCGCTACAAAAGCTTAAAAATTATTACCGCTATTCAGATACTGTTGTACATGCGCGACAATCATAGCAATATATTCGCCAATGATAGGGATGGATACAAATTTGCCTAATACCCAGCCGAGAATTGTTACTACAAGCGCACCTACAATTGATACGCCAATTACAAATCCAACACCACGGGACATTCCAATCAACATATTTGCCCAAAGTACTTTTCCCGGTCGCTTAAAAAACATTGCGGAATCGGTATTACGCGCTTCCTCCCAATTGTTAATCAGGCGGTTGAGTTTTATGAACATTTTGTGGGAAATAGATTTGGCATGCTGTCGTTGCAATGAATGAAATCGTCGTGTCATTTATTGTTCCATACTAATTGATTCGAGTGTAAAACCGCCGGAAGTAATATAAATATTAAATTTCTGATTTCTTGCCGGTAATGTTGCAATTCTGTCAGTATACACACCCTGGATGATATTGATGTTTTGATAATATTTATATAGTTTATCCCACATTTCCGGAAGCTCATTTCCTGCAATATCTTCAATGGATTCGTGCTTAGTCTCGATGTCTTCCTTCTTCCAGTAAGTTCCGCCGACACGTGAAATTCTATACATACTTTGCAATCCGATGATGTTGAGCCAGGGACGCCATTTTAGTATATCGCCTTCGATGAACCACTTATCACCGTGCAAATAATAGCTAACTGGTTTGCTCGCTGTTTTTCCGTCAAGCCGCGTTATGGTAAAGCGCATGCTATAGTCCTGGAATGATGTTGGCTCACAAATCACCTCGGCAACCAACTTTTGTTCGGTCAAACGATAGTAAGACTGTGTTAATGCGGCGATGCTTAGCAAGGAAACTCCAAACCAGAATAAAGCTGCAACAAAAAGTATTTTAAAAAGACAACCAAAACAACTGTAATTGTATTTATGTTCCTTCTTTTTCTGTCCTTTCTTTTTAAAAAACAAATCACGGAACCGTGAAAGAATAAACCATAGAATATATACCACAGTAATAGTTAAAACGAATATACCGATAAACGCTAACAAGTTTTCCGGTATCGGTACTTTCATGAATTTTCCTCCCTTAGCCGACAAAATTATTTTGTTATTTCATTATCAATGACCGGTGCTACCAAATACTAAATAGGAATACCATACGGGAAATTTTTCATAGTCTAATTAAGTGGGCAGATATGTAATTTTATCGATTAAATCTATCAAGGAACAATTCTATTTCCTTAGTACAGCGTTTCATAAATTCTTGTAGCGTTGGCGAATTCCAAGCGAAGCCTTCATCCTGAGCGGAGTCGAAGGATGAAATTTCATGGTTCGACTCCGCTCACCATGAAGCTACGCAAATCAAACCCGACAAAAAAATGTGAAACGCTGTACTTAGTAAACTAGTGACATGCTTCACTATAATATAAATGATATATCTCAATATAACTGTATGATTGATGGAATGCAAGAAAATTGTTTCAAATGGTTTAAAGATGCAATCAGCCTTTAATTATGAGCTAATGGCATTTCAGATATTATGATGTCCGGCAAAAAGTAGTTAAACACAATTTGTGCAGTACTATTCCATTTTCAATTTATTTATTGATGATGAACTGTCGGATCAATGTGAAGGAATTATTAAGAATATTTTACTTATTTCGCTAGTAAAATACCGATTTGTGAAAAAATGATATTAAATAATTTGCTTTGCATAACGAAGTATTCAAGGCAATGAGCTGTGCAGATTTCATAAATCGATAAAAATTCAACTATCAGTCCTTACCCAGTTTTCAACAAAAATTTTGCTTGCATTTATACATTAAGTTTCGTATATTCACCGGATAAGTTACGAAACTACTTAAATAACAATGGAATAATTGCTTCATGTTTCTCTTTAGACGACCACAGGAAATCGAACCGGAAAAATGTAACCTTAGATATAGGTCATAAAAAAGTGTGCCAACTGATATTGGTGCACTTTTTTTTTGATACCTAAATTTCTAAAATTAAACGTAAAATTCAGTAAGGTTGTTTTAAAAATTCGGATGTTTGTTGTTGAATCGAAAAGTATCTATCAGGTGAAAATTCAATAATTCCAAATGTACTATAAGACAACGTGAACGTAATGGTTTTGAAAATTAGATTTAGAAATTCAGGTGATCGGTAATCAGGAGGACGTAACACCCATGGATTTAACAAAACTGTTAGCACTGCAAAAGATTGATTACAAAATATTGGACGTGGAAGCATCAATTGGTGATTTACCCGACCAGGTGGAAATTCTTAAAGAAAAGGTAGCCGCTTCTGAAAATGATTTGGAGCAGTCGAAACATCAACTGGAAGACGTTTCATTGGAAAAAGCAATGACCGAAAGTGAAACGAAATCGCTGTATGAAAAATTGAAGAAATATCAGGAACAGGTGTATAATGTTACAACGAATAAAGAATATGATGCCATTTCAAGCGAAATAGAGCGAACTGAACTTTCCATTGAACAAAATGAAACAAAAGTACTGGAACTGATGGAGAAAGAAGAAAAACTTAACCAGCAGATAAAAATGATTGGTGAAGAAGTAGATACTGAAAAAAAAGATTTACACGAAAAGGAAGAGCACCTTCGGGAAAAACTTGATCAAAACAAGGATAGACTTGAAGCATTAAAAACCGAGCGCCAAGAAATAACCAGTACATTTCCAAAGCCAATACTTGCAACCTACGAACGGATTCGCAAAGGACGGAATGGAGTTGCGATTGCCGAAATTAAAAACTATACGTGCAGCGAATGTTTCGCGACCATTCCTGCGCAGACCGTTGTAGAAGTTCGAAAAATGGATCAGATCCTTTTGTGTGAAACATGTGGACGTATACTTGCAGCGACAAATAATCAGCCTAGTGCTCAGTTAATAGATTGATACCATTATATCGGAGTGGGGCAGGCGAACGCGTTCCGTCCCGCAAAATCGGGAGGGAGCGAGGAAAGTCCGAACTCCAAAGGGCAGGACGCCCCATAACATGGGGAAGGCGTGAGCCTATGGAAAGTGCCACAGAAAATAAACCGTCCGCCTCAGGTGGATAAGGGTGAAAAGGTGGGGTAAGAGCCCACCGGTTTGCTGGTAACAGTAAACGCACGGTAAACCCCGTCCGGAGCAAGACCAAATAGGAGAGAAGAAGTGGCCCGCTTCGTTAGACTCTTGGGTAGGTCGCATGAGCCCGGCAGCAATGTCGGGCCTAGATAGATGTTCGCCCTCGACAGAATTCGGCTTACAACCACTCTGATGTAATGGTTTAGATATTGAATGCCTTTGGCATGTTTGAGGAAATAATGGAATTACAATGGGTTCTTCAACAAAATAACAACTCTAATGAAATTAGCCAACTAGCCAACCAGTTACATGTCCCCGACATCATTGCCAATATCCTGTTAAATAAAGGGATTGATAGTTTAGACAAAGCCAAGTATTTCTTTCGGGCATCATTCGAAGATTTACACGATCCGTACGAGTTCCATCAAATGGAAAAAGCAGTTAACAGAATTGTATGCGCCGTTCAGAATCGTGAAAAAGTGTTGATCTATGGTGATTATGATGTCGACGGGATTACATCGGTTTCTCTGCTTTATATGTTTTTCCAATCCATTGGTTGCGACGTCACATTTTACATCCCCAATCGATTGGTGGAAGGATATGGCATTTCTGATACGGGAATTCAGGATGCGTATCAAAAGGGAGTAACACTACTGATTTCGGTTGATTGCGGTATTACGGCAATTGATGAAGTAAATGCGGCGAATGAACTTGGTATTGATATCATTATCTCCGATCATCATGAGCCCGGAGCGCAGTTGCCCTCAGCCTATGCAATTATTAACCCCAAATGCGATGAAGCAAACTATCCGTTTCATGAACTTGCAGGGGTTGGTGTTGCCTACAAATTATTGCAGGCTATTTCTCGTCACCTTAAAATTGATGAGCAGGAAACGCTCGGTTATCTGGATTTGGTCGCAATTGGCAGTGCCGCTGATATTGTCCCGCTCGTCGATGAAAATCGAATTTTAATGCGTGAAGGATTGCGGTTGATCAATGATACTAATCGGATCGGTCTGCAAGCGCTTATGGAAACCGCCGGAATTCAGAACAAACAGATTGGTACCGGACAGATTGTATTTATGCTGGCCCCAAGAATTAATGCAGTAGGACGATTGGGCAATGCGGAGCGTGCGGTTCGGTTGTTGACCACAACAAACGAAACCCAGGCGCGCAACATTGCAAAAATTCTCGAATCGGAAAATCGTACACGAAAAAACATCGACGAAACCACGTTCAAGGAAGCGCTTGAAATGGTTGAATCCCATTATGATATTCATGAAAACAAAGCGCTTGTTCTTGATAGCGAAGGCTGGCATTCCGGTGTGATTGGCATAGTTGCGTCCAGAATTGTAGAAAAATATTATCGCCCGACAGTCATGATAACGATCGAAGATGGCGTGGGGAAAGGTTCTGCGCGGAGCATTTCCGGATTTGATATTTATTCTGCGCTTTCCAAATGCGCTGATTTATTGCTGGGATTTGGTGGACATAAATATGCCGCCGGATTGACAATTGACAAAGATAAAATTGATGCCCTGCGTGAACGATTAAACGAAATCGCTAATGATGAGCTTAACGATGATCAATTAATTCCCAAATTATACATCGATGATGAAATTGAACTGACAGCCATCGACAGCAAGTTGATGACGTTGCTGAAAATGATGGCGCCCTATGGGCCACAAAATATGCGACCGGTTTTCCTCAGCCGGAATTTGCAGGTAATTGGCTCGCCATACATTGTCGGAAAAAATCATCTGAAATTTAAAGTCCGGCAAAATGGTAAAGTGATTGATGCAATTGGTTTCAATCTGGGTGATAAATTATATCGTATTTCTCCCGGGGAACAAAATTTGGACATCGTTTATATAATAGAAGAAAATGAATACATGGGGCGTACCACCCTGCAATTACGCGTGAAGGATTTGCGATGATAAAACGAAATGGCATCCTTATATTTGTTACCTGCATGCTGGTAATTTCACTGCACTCCTGCTCGAAAAAGAAATCCGATCAAACGGATACGCAACAAAATCCGGCCGTCAGTGATTCTACAATCGTTGCATTGGTGAATAACAGCCCGATTCATGAAAACGATGTCCTGTCAATCGCCAGGAGATTTCTACAGCAGACCGGCATGGAACAAAAACTTGAACCGACGGATAGCTCATTCCAGGCGCAGGCACTTGACTGGCTGATTACTAAAAAATTGCTACGTGAAGAAGTTCAACGGTACGATATCGAAATCGGTGCGGAAGAAGTCGATGCAGCATGGGGGGGATTCCAGAACCAATTTAAATCTAAAGCTGAATTTAATACGTTTTTGATGAATTCGGCTCTCACGCAGGAGCAGTTAAAGCGGAATATCGAACTGGATTTGAAAATCCAAAAAATGTTAGATATCGAGATTGCCAAACGGACATCTGATGTTAGTCGTGATGAAGTCCGAAAATTTTATCTCGAAAATAGCGACCAATTTGTTGAACGCGAGCAAGTGAAAGCGCGGCATATTCTTATTAAAGTCGGTGAAAATGCTTCGGAAATGGAAATCAAGGCAGCTAAGCAAAAAGCACAAACCCTGTACAAACGGATCAAGGCGGGCGAAGATTTTGAGACCCTGGCTAAAGAAAATTCTGATTGTCCATCTGCAGCAAATGGTGGGGATCTCGGTTATTTTTCACGCGGGGATATGGTAGAAGCATTTGAGAATGAAGTATTCTCGCTAAAACCCGGCCAGGTGAGTGAGCCCGTACGCACAGAGTTTGGATTTCATACCATAAAATTGGATGAATATATAAAAGCTGGTAAAAAACCATTTGAATCAGTCGAAGCTGATGTTACGGAATTCCTAAAACAAAAAAATGCGGCAGCTCGTTTTGAGAAATACATTGACAACCTGAAATCCAAAGCGGATATAAAGATAATAAGAGAATTATAGAAGCAATCGAAGTTTTGTAATGCAGAACCAAATGAACGAGATTGAAAAAGCAAGGAGTATGTGCTATGGATCCACGCGATGAAAAAGGGAAGATATGGTACAATGGTAAATTTGTGAATTGGTGGGATGCAAAGATCCATGTGATGAGCCATGCGCTGCATTACGGATCATCGTTCTTTGAAGGGATTCGCTGTTACGGAACACCGAAGGGGCCGGCTATATTTCGGCTTCGGGAACACATGCAGCGCTTGATTGATTCGGCTAAAATTTACCGAACCGAAATTCCCTATACCGTAGATGAACTGATGCAAGCGACAATCGATCTGATAAAAGTAAATGATCTGCAGTCAGCCTACATTCGCCCGCTTGCTTTTCGTGGCTATCACTCGCTCGGAGTCGATCCAACACAATGTCCGGTCGAAGTGATTATTGGCGTGTTAAATTGGGGAAAATATCTGGGTGAAGAAGCATTGGCCAAGGGGGTTGACGTTCGTGTATCGTCGTGGAACCGTGCACGCGCCAATACATATCCATCATTGGCCAAAGCTGGCGGCAACTATCTGAATTCGCAATTGATCAAGCTGGAGGCGATGGCCGATGGCTATACGGAAGGCATTTCCATTGACGCCAACGGGTTTGTCGCTGAAGGCAGCGGTGAGAACATTTTTATTGTTCGTGATAACGTTATCCATACGCCACCGGCATACGGTTCGCCGATTTTGCCCGGCATCACCCGAAATTCAGCGATCCGGATCGCGACTGATTTTGGAATGACGATCAAAGAATCGATGATTCCGCGTGAGTTGCTGTACGTGGCAGACGAAATTTTCTTCACCGGGACTGCCGCCGAGGTAACGCCAATTCGCAGCATCGATCGGATGAAGATCGGTAATGGGCAACGTGGCCCGGTAACCGAACAAATTCAAAAACGCTTTTTTGAGATTATAAATGGTGAGGTCGAAGACCGATATGGTTGGCTAACAATCATATCTTAAATAACGTAATCAATTTTTGTTCACTTTGAAATAACTGAGCGGGATTTTCCATGCGTTCCAGAAGAAGAGCCCGGGAGCTGGCTTTACGAATACTCTATGCTTTCGAGCTGTCTCAGAATCCTTTACCTGGCATCATCGATGACCTGTTGATTAAGCGCAGCAAAAATCAACAATTGTATGATTTTTGTACTACGTTAATTTTCCGAACCAATGATCATGCAATTGAATTCGATGAGATGATTAAAAAGAAAGCCTTAAACTGGGATTTTAACCGTATCGCTATTATTGATCGGATCATTCTCCGGTTGGCAATGTGCGAATTTCTCCATTTTGAAGATATTCCGCCAAAAGTAACAATTGACGAAGCTATCGAGATCTCCAAAAAGTACAGTACTGAAAAAAGCGGAAAATTCATTAATGGGATTTTGGATTCGGTGCTTGGCGAATGGCGAACTGATCATCGGTTGAAAAAAGCAGGACGTGGCTTGATTGATATCAGCCGAAAATCTTGATTTCCATCAGTTGTATTGAATGAAAATTATTTCCATGTTGGCAAATGGAAATTTTGTGTTTTCAGGAACTGCGGACGTGGTTAGAACCAAATTATATATTCAACAGTCCTAATAATAACGTACCTGAGCTTGAACGAATCTACTTGATGGGATGAATCATTTCAGTGTATTTTACTATGTGCGATATAATGTTCGCACTTAAAGCTCAGGAAATGTTTTTTAATATCCGGACTGTATTAACTAATACCTGAACGAAGACTCCATATTTTGTCATTTTGAGGAGCGAAGCGACGAAAAAGCTATAACCACGAATACTTTGGATTTATTAGCGTTGTGAGGTCACAGATTCCTATCCAGTTACAATAATATATTTTATATTAATGAAAACAGACTGGGCCTCGTCAAAAAACGACTCGGAATGATATTTAGGGGTATTTTCGTTCAGCCATTAACTAAATTATTATAAATAAACACAAATTGTGAATAACATTAGCTACGCATTATGGCATGTGACTCAGGAGGATTTGAAGGTTGTTAAATGTCATTACTAAAATTTTTGGAAGCAAACACGATCGTGATCGCAAGGCAATTCAGCCGATTGTTGATGAAATAAACACACTTTATGTACAATATCACTCCTTAAGTGATGATGAATTGCGCGGTAAGACGACTGACTTTAAAAATCGAATTCAGGAAAGCATTGCCGATATTAAAAACGAATTGAGTGATTTGAAACGTAAGTTAAAATCCGATCCGGGCGATGAAGAAGAAGCGTTCAATGCTGAAGATGTTCGTGACCAAATAAAAGAACTTGAGGAAGAAGAGAAAGTCACGATAGAAGAAGTCTTGACCGAAATATTGCCCGATGTATTTGCGGTCGTCAAGCAGGCATGCCGACGATTGGTAGGAAAATCCTGGCTTGTGAGCGATATTGAGGTAACCTGGGATATGATTCCGTTTGATGTCCAGTTGATTGGCGGCATCGTCCTTCACGAAGGAAAAATTGCGGAAATGGCTACCGGCGAGGGAAAAACGCTGGTTGCAACCATGCCGATTTTTTTGAACGCACTGACCGGCAAAGGTGTCCATTTGATCACCGTAAATGATTATCTCGCCCGCCGTGATTCGGAATGGATGGGGAAAATTTACGATTTTCTCGGTTTGACAACCGCATTTATGTCCAATGATATGATTCCGCAACAACGTCATGAAGTCTATCGCGCCGACATTACCTATGGCACGAATAATGAGTTCGGTTTCGATTATCTGCGCGATAATATGGCAATCCGTGCCGAAGATGTTGTACAGCGTAAACATAATTATGCCATTATCGATGAAGTCGATTCCGTGTTGATCGATGAAGCCCGTACACCATTAATCATTTCAGGACCGGTTGAGCATTCCACCCAAAAATTTGATGAGGTGAAACCGACAGTCGCCAACCTGGTGCGTAACCAAACACGGCTGGTCAACCAGATTGTCTCCGAAGGTGAAAAGCTCCTGAATGAAGATGAAGAATATGAAGCTGGCATTCGTTTGCTTCAGGCATTACGAGGCGCACCCAAACACAAAAAATTAACAAAATTGATGCATGAAGTCGGTGTCAAGAAATTGATCCGCAAAGTCGAGAGCGATTACATGCGGGACAAGCGGATGAATGAGCTTGATGAAGATCTTTATTATGCCATCGATGAAAAGAGTAACGTAATTGACATCACCGACAAAGGCCGTGAAGCGCTATCGCCGCGCGATCCCGGTATGTTTATTCTTCCCGATTTATCGGTCGAACTCGATCGGATCGATAAAGATGAATCGTTGGATGATCAAACACGTCAGGAAAAAAAGACAGCACTCTATCAGGAATACGGTGATAAAAGTGAACGCATTCATAACATTTCCCAATTACTTAAAGCTTATTCATTGTTCGAAAAGGATGTCGAATATGTCGTGAGTGAAGACGGCAAAGTCATGATTGTGGATGAATTTACCGGTCGGCTTATGCCCGGTCGGCGGTTCAGTGATGGACTGCATCAGGCGCTCGAAGCCAAGGAAGGCGTGAAAATTGAGCGTGAAACCCAGACCATGGCAACCATCACCCTGCAAAACTTTTTCAGATTATATTCAAAACTGGCAGGTATGACCGGTACAGCCGAAACTGAGGCGGGTGAATTTTGGGAAATCTACAAACTGGATGTGGTGGTGATTCCCACCAATCGCCCGATTCGGAGGAGGGATTATGAAGATGAAATTTACCGTACCAAACGTGAAAAATACAACGCTGTCATAGATGAAATTATTGACATGCATGAACGCAAACGCCCGGTGCTTGTCGGTACAATAACTGTAGAAGTTTCGGAGACACTGAGCCGGATGCTCAAACGCCGAGGCATTAAACATTCAGTGTTAAATGCTAAATATCATTTGGAAGAAGCAAAAATCGTGGCAAACGCCGGGCAGCCGGGAATGGTCACAATCGCTACGAATATGGCTGGTCGTGGTACGGATATTAAATTGGGCAAAGGCGTTGTTCATTGTGATGGTGGATGCCATTTAATTGAAAACAATGGTCGTGATGTGCCTGCTGATATCGATCTCACAGAATGTTCAGCGAATATGCCCTGTGGCTTGCACATCATCGGTACCGAGCGACATGAGTCGCGTCGAATCGACCGTCAATTACGCGGACGAAGCGGTCGACAGGGTGATCCTGGTTCATCGCGATTTTACCTGTCTCTGGAAGATGATCTGATGCGATTGTTTGGTTCTGACCGCATTGCCAACGTTATGGATCGCATGGGATTGAAAGAGGGCGAGGTCATCAAACACCCAATGATCACTCGTTCGATTGAGCGTGCACAAAAGCGTGTGGAAACGCATAACTTTGACATCAGAAAACACTTGCTGGAATATGATAACGTAATGAACCAGCAGCGGGAAGTCATCTATAACATGCGCGCCCATGCTTTGCAGGGCGATAATTTGCGTGAAGAAATTCTCGACATGATCGATTCGGTGATTGACGATCGAATTCAGACACATGCTGGCACAGATTATATCGAAGAATGGAATCTTGAAGGCCTTAACAGCGACTTGCAGCGAATGTTTTTGCTGGAGCCGGTATACCGTACCTTTGATGAAATTCCCGAAGGCACGAACAAAGACGATCTGAGTGATGAAGTAAAAAAACGTGCAATGCAGTTCTATGAAAACAAAGAACGTGCGGTAACTAAAAAGAGCATGCGAATTCTTGAACGTCTGGCAATGTTACAGAGTATCGATAAAAACTGGAAAGAACATCTTTATGAGATGGACCAGATGAAAGAGGGAATTAACCTTCGTGCTTACGGCCAAAAAGATCCATTGTTGGAGTATAAAAGTGAAGGATTTCGCATGTTCACGGAAATGTTGGGCACTATAGACACGGAAGTTGTAGAACTTGTTTTTAAGGCGCAAATCCAGCAGGATGTTCCGTTTACGTATCGTCGGGCACCGCGTCGCGATATGCGGGCAACACATGATAATGCCGCGGGCATGGCATTTAGCGGCACTTCGGCGGCTCAGCAAACGACTACTCAATCCGGACCCGGGGGAGCGGCACAGCAATCGCGGCGTGCCCCGGTTGTCGCTGATGAAAAAATCGGAAGAAACGATCCCTGTCCGTGCGGAAGTGGGAAAAAATACAAAAAATGTCACGGAAAATAAATAATGGTGAAAAAAAAGTTATAGAGTTTATGAACCGTTCATGAAATCTCTGTGAATCGGTTCGGGCTTGTAAACGCAACTTCGGATAATAAAAAAGATACGGTAAATTAACAACCAAAGCGTTGAATTTGTACGGATTAAATATTTGTAATAACGCTTGCTTTTCAAGAAAAATATTCTATATTAAAATCAAGCCTACCGATTAACCGCAAATTAGTCAGAAGTAGAGGAGAGAGGGAATGAACGAACGTGTTATGGAGATTATTGCCTACATCGTGAAGGAGATGGAATCGAACCAGGCCCTCAACGATGGAGACGGCTTTAAGGTCCTGACTCAAAAACTGGAGGATGATGGGTATTCGCAAACTGAAATCAATTTTGCCTTTTCCTGGATTTTCGAAAAAATCGATAACAAAGGCAAGAATGATGAGTTTTCAGTTGCTGCGCGACGATCCCAGCGTCTTTTACATGACTTTGAAAAAATCGCCATCTCACCAGCCGCATATGGCTATCTAATTCAACTTCGGGAATTTGAACTGATCGATCCGGTGGAAATGGAACAAATCATCGAAAAAGCCTTACTCCACAGCACAGAAAGTATGGTTTCACTGCACGATATGCGACGCATTGTAGCAAATATGATTTTCCGACCGGATGATATCATGGAAGGTTCATTTTTCCTGATTGATAATTCGTATAATGTGCACTAGTATAGGTTCTTATGGCTCAATCTCTTGTAATTGTAGAATCCGTTGCAAAAACGAAAACGATCAACAAGTTTCTTGGTAAAAAATACAACGTTCTTTCATCAGTAGGACATATTAAAGATTTACCAAAAGGCAAATTGGGTGTCGATATAGAGCAGGGATTTCAACCGGATTATATTACGATCCGAGGCAAAGGGAAAATCCTTAATGATTTGAAAAAAGCGGCATCCACATCGGATACTGTTTACATCGCTACCGACCCGGATCGGGAAGGCGAGGCGATTGCCCACCATATTTACGAAGAAATCAAATACAAAAATAGCAATATTTATCGTATTCTTTTTAACGAGATTACCGAGCCTGCTGTCGTCGAGGCTATTAAACACCCGCTTACGATCGACGAGCAGAAAGTTGAAGCCCAAAAGGCACGGCGTGTGCTCGATCGGCTGGTTGGCTATAAAATCAGTCCGATTTTATGGAATACGCTTTATACTGGTCTGAGCGCTGGCCGGGTTCAATCTGTTGCCCTGCGGCTCATCGTCGAACGTGAGTTGGAAGTCGAAGCCTTTGTTCCCCAGGAATATTGGACAATTACAGCGCAATTACAGGGCGCCACTTCCGATCCATTTCTTTCCAGACTGCATAAAATTGGCGATAAAAAACCGGAAATCCCCAACGAGAAAGACTGTAAAAGTCTGCTTTCGACGTTAAAAACCAAAACCTACGCTGTCAAAAGTATCCAAAAAAAACAGGTAACACGAAATCCGGCGCCACCTTTTACGACGAGTACAATGCAGCAGGAAGCCGCCCGCCGCTTGGGCATGTCATCCAAACAAATTATGATGATTGCGCAACAACTATACGAAGGTGTGGAGATCGGTAAAGACGGAAGTGTTGGATTAATCAGCTATATGCGTACCGATTCCACCCGAATAGCTGATGTCGCCCTGGAAGCTGTGCGGGAATATATAGTGAATTCGTACGGACTGGAATATTTACCTGCAAAAGCGCGTGTGTTTAAAACTTCAAAACGGGCACAAGACGCACATGAGGCAATCCGTCCAACCAATATGAAATACTCGCCCAAAGAAATAAAAGAATATCTCTCCAAAGCTCAATATAATTTATATGAATTGATCTGGAATCGTTTTGTCGCTTGCCAGATGTCGCCGGCAAAACTCGATCAAACTACGATTGATATTATCGCTGGTGTAAAAACCGGCGACAAAGTGTCTGAAGAATTTTTATTCCGAACCACCGGTTCTGTAGTGACATTTCGCGGCTTTTTACAGGCTTTTGAAGACTACAAAGAAGATAGCGCGGATGACAGTGACGCTAACATGGCGATTCCGACAGAACTAAACGTCGGTGAAATTTTGTATCTGCTCGACCTGATTCCAAAGCAACATTTCACAAAACCACCACCACGCTATAGCGAAAGTAGTCTTGTTAAAGAATTGGATAATTTGGGGATTGGTCGTCCAAGTACGTATGCCTTAATTATAAGCACACTGCTTGCCCGAAAATATATTGATCGCAATGGTCGTCAATTGACACCGACTGAATTAGGTCGCACAGTGAATAATATTTTGATTCATCACTTCCCTGATCTGTTCAATGTGGAATTCACTGCACTCATGGAAGAAGAGCTGGACCAGGTAGAATCCGGCGATAAAAAGTTTACAGATGTAATGGGTGACTTTTATCAGCCATTTGATCTGGCCGTCAAAAATATGGATTCCAAGGTTGATGCGATCAAGCATTCGTTAATGGAAGATGCAGCAGAGGAATGTCCGAAATGCGGAAGCGGATTGATTATCCGATGGGGACGCAACGGGAAATTTATTGGTTGTAGTAACTATCCCGAGTGCAAATACACAAAACCATTGGATGGTGAGCAGATTGTTTCCGACGAAGTATGCGAAAAATGCGGCAAACCAATGGTGGTTAAAGTTGGCCGATATGGACGATTTCTGGCTTGTTCCGGCTATCCGGATTGTAATAACGCCAAACCATACCCCCTGGGTGTTCCATGCCCCAAAGATGATTGTAATGGTAAAATAATTGAACGAAAATCAAAACGCGGTAAAGTATTCTACGGGTGCAGCGCCTATCCGAAATGCGATTTTGTTTCCTGGTACAAGCCAGTGAATAAAGAATGTCCCGAGTGCCATAATCCGTATCTTGAAGAACGATATTCACAACGTGATGGAGAGTACCTGGTCTGCCCCAAATGTAAAACGAAATTTGAATCAGATACTGAAGAAGTATCCATGGCAAATGACAACTAATTACGATGAACTAATCGATAATTTTTTATTCTATCTGAAGGCAGAAAAAAATTTTTCTGCCCATACCATTGATGCGTATGGTACGGATATTCAGCAGTTTTTTGCCTTTATTAAAAAATTTCATGGAAACGTGCATGTCGAACGTATTCAGCGCCCCATGATGCGTAGTTTCCTGGGGCATTTGAAATCGAGCGACTTTGAGCCGACTTCTATAAATCGAAAAATTGCTTGTTTACGTTCCTTTTTTAAGTTCCTGATTTTAAAGGGCGTGCTTGAAAAAAATCCAACTAGTCACCTATATTCTCTCAAAACTAAGAAACATCTTCCCCCAAATTTGAGTTATAAGTTAATAGAAACTGCGCTGGAAATTCCTGATTGTTCAACATTCGTTGGTATGCGTGATCGGGCAATTATGGAGCTTTTTTACAGTACAGGTATCCGGCTCAGTGAATTGATTCACCTAAAAATTACTGACATCGATTTCGCAAACTTATTAATACGAGTGACTGGGAAAGGCGCACGAGACAGAGTTGTTCCATTTGGCAGGGTAGCCAGAGATATTTTAAAGCAATATCTTGGAATGCGGCAAGCGTTAATAAACGTTGTCAAGACAAAAATTAATATTGTCTTCGTAAGCTCCACAGGCCGGCAAATGGGGCCACGTCATATCCGTGCTCGTGTAATGAAATATTTGATGCAAGTGGCGCCTTCCGGCCAAACGACACCTCATGTTCTGCGCCATTCGTTCGCCACCCATTTACTCGATGAAGGCGCAGATCTGATGGCAGTAAAAGAATTACTGGGCCACAAAAGCCTGTCCACCACACAAATTTATACACATGTTTCAGCAGAACATCTTAAAGAAGTCTATAAACAAGCTCATCCCCGAGCAGATCGTGATATAGAAAAAAATTAAATTGAGAATTTAACGAAGGAGGACGATAACTGTAGAAGATGTTTGTGCTTATCGTGATTCATATTAGGCCAAAAATAAAGAGATTGATATTCAATACTTTATTAAATGGTAAGTTTTAGAATCACAATTACCGATTTCCACACAAATGATATTGAAAAATCGGTATAATCCAATTTAATTATGTATTAATGCCTTAGCGGGAGGTTCCTTATGAGAGTAAATTTCACGGCTCGGCACTCAAAAAAAACATCTCAGCGGTTGAAAGATTACGCACAGGAAGAAGTGAAGCGTTTGGAAAAAATATTTCAAGGCATCGTCGATTGTGATATCGTATTGGATTATCAGAAAGAAACTAAAATAGCTGAGATTAATGTCGGAGTGCATGGAACACAATTAACGGCTGTGGAAAAAAGTGACGACATTTATAAATCAATTGATCAGGCAGTTGCAAAACTGGAACGACAATTGAAAAAATATAAACAGAAAAATTTTCAACAATTCGATAAAACTGAAACCATTAAAACTGAACTGACCCAATAGATGAAAGAAATCAGTGTCGAAACACTGTACTACGAATTTAAAAACCGGTTGAAACTCGAGATGCTCAATGGTGATCATGGATTTGACAAAGTCATCAAAGAGCCTGAATTGCACCGTCCCGGTTTGGCCTTGAGCGGTTTTACCAATGTATTTACGTTCCAGCGTATACAGATCATGGGTAATACCGAACTCGGGTATTTAGAGACCCAACCACCAAAACAAAAAGAAGCCAGTATACGCAAAGTTTTCGGTTTCGATCTGCCATGTGTAATCGTAACCGATAATAATTTCCCCCCACAAATCCTGGTAGATGTGGCAAATGAGCGTAAAGTGACATTATTTAGAACTGAATTGTCCACAACGCATGTTATTCAGTTATTAAGCTATTATTTGGACAATAAATTTGCCCAGCGAACGACAGTCCATGGATCAATGGTGGATGTTTATGGGATAGGCGTATTGTTAACTGGCCGTAGTGGTATTGGGAAAAGTGAAATTGCATTAGACTTAGTAGAACGGGGACATCGTCTGGTAGCAGACGATGTCGTCCATATTACACGACAATCTGAAGGGATCCTAATTAGCATTGGCAGCGAAGTCCTGAAACACCACATGGAAATTCGCGGTATTGGAATTATCGATATTCGCAGCATGTTTGGTGTTCGTGGTATTCGTTTGAAAAAACGTGTGGAAGTGGAAGTTCGTCTTGAAGACTGGCAAGAGGATAAGGACTATGAGAGAGTTGGACTCGTGGAAAAAACATCAAGTATTCTTGGTGTGGAAGTTCCCCTAGTCAATCTGCCGATCTTCCCTGGTAAAAATGTAACGGTGATTATTGAAGTAATCGCCCTGAATCAACTATTAAAGGTATATGGCGTCCATACTGCTCAGGAATTCAATGATCGATTACTCCAGCGTATGCAAACAGCGATTGACGTAAAAGATTATATATATTTTGATCTGGAATAAAGGAAATGGTTGGAGGCATCGTAATAACACATGGTCCTATGGCCCAGGCGCTTATAGAAGCATCTGAAGGAATCTTAGGGACCGTTACATATTTACTTGGATTTTCCACATCTGCAATGTCGCGCGACTCGATTGAACAAGAAATCGGTAACATTATCAGCTCATCGGATTGGCCGGATGAAACTCTGATTTTAGTGAGCCTTAAAGGAGGAAGCTGCTGGAATGCGGCGGTGAGTGTCATGGAAAAATATTCCAAAATAGCCGTCGTATCCGCAGTCAACTTGCCAATGATGCTCTCATTTCTTACGAAACGAACCGTGCAACCGCTTAGTGAACTTGCAGCTAATGTGAAGAATGACGGCATTCGGGGAATCGACATGTTTAAAGGAACAACGTAATGCCATTAGTACTCACTCGTATTGATGACCGCTTAATACATGGACAGGTAGTAATAGGTTGGGGGAATTATATTCACCCCGATCGCATCATACTTTGTAGTGATAGTATCGCTTCAAGTCCCTGGCAGCGAGAACTATATGAGGCTGCTGGGGCGATGGCCATGTATAATGTTACAATTTCTATTTGGACAGAGACAGAGACCATTCATTTTTTCCAGCATGATGATGCGGTGAATAAGGAAAAAATACTTTTGCTCGTTGAAAGTCCGGAAGATATTAATCGATTGGTTGAGAATCATGTACAAATCGGCGTGGTTAATGTCGGCGGTATGCATTTCAAACGCGGTAGACGTCAAATTGCACCCTATATTTTTGTGAGTGATGAAGATATAGCATCCTTTCAGCAACTGCTTGAGCGTAACCTGACAGTTGAAGGTCAAGATGTCCCGACCAGCAAAAAGTTGGATATAGCAAAACTGCTTGAAGCATCTTAAAAAGATGAAAAAAGAGATACTTTTCTCTTGACTTTTAAGTGAAAAAATCTTATATTTTGCAACGATTTGTGGCGCTTTAGCTCAGTCGGTAGAGCAACGGACTGAAAATCCGTGTGTCCCCAGTTCAATTCTGGGAGGCGCCATTTGAAACCCCTTGGGCAGGATAGCTTGAGGGGTATTTTTA
>JAFGDW010000225.1 GCA_016931935.1 Candidatus Zhuqueibacterota bacterium
ATTATTACCTGCCAAAGATATTCGGCAGCATGCAATCCAATTATTGGAAAGCTATGTAAAAAATCCATACCAGCCAGACGGTAAATTGATGTCAGATTCAATTACGTATTACTATAGCCAGTCAAATAAATATAAAAAATTGTTTCTTCAATCCGGGGGAGGCGCCCAACTTCCGATTCACCATTATATGGAAAGTATCCATACCGTCATTAAGGAGAGCTGGAAAAATGTCGGCGAACTTCACTACAATACATCAATTTCCCATCTCGAAATAAATTTTTTGAGAATTCTGCTAATTTTCAAATACAATAATATCGAACATTTTGATCATTTCCCTCCCAACATTATCACAATCTTGCGCCGGATATCTCAAAACCTGTTAAACATAAACGAACATCTACTAAATTCTGTGGTTTGCGAAAACGCCAAAAAAATAATAAATCAACTTTCAACTCTTAATAAAGGTTCAATAACTCGATAAGTGATGAATTGGCTTGGAATAATAAATCCGTTTAGTGGGGGCCGAAGTGGTAAACGTACAGTTGATCGAATTCAGCATCCGTTCAAGGAGTTAATAGCAGAATTTCAATTCACAAGCTTTCCCGGCCATGCCAGGGAAATTGCCCGGACATCCCACCATTTTGATGGTATCGCTGTATTTGGTGGCGACGGTACCGTATTCGAAGTATTGAATGGCATGGATATTGATCAACAATCGATTGCGCATATTCCGTTCGGAACAGGAAATACATTCGCCCGAACGCTTGGATTATATGACAATAAAAATATTGTCGATTCATTCCACGCCGGCAAAACCAGACAAACAGACTTATTAAAAATTGATTTTAAGGACGATGCCGGGAATTTTCACCAGTACTATGCTGCATGCTCGATAGCGATCGGTTACCCCGCACGTGCCACAATGATGGGGAACAAATATTTTAAATCGCTTGGTGATTTTTGTTATCCGACAGCCTGCACAATCGCCCCTTTTTTTAACAAACCGTTTCCGGCACATCTAAATTACAACGAAGCCGCTCAGGAACTAAAATTTATCACAATGTTGGTCGTAAATAACACCTCGTATGCTGGCAAATTTTTGTTGTTTCCCAACGCTGTCGTCGACGATGGATATTTTGATATTGCAGAATCGAACGCCGGATTTTTTAAACAGAATGTGCATAACATAGCGGTATTTTCAAAGACGTATTTTTATGATCCATCGCATATTCGAAAAGCCCACTCGTTAACGATTGAGTTAGAAAGCCCGCATAGCGTGATGATTGATGGAGAAATTTTTTCATCTGTATTAAATATAAAAATAACAATTCTACCGCACGTATTAAGCTGCTTGGTCAATTGAAAGCAGCACGACCTTGCAAGGTTCTATAGCACCATTAAATCCTTACCGTCCACAAAAATTCTCATTGCCATTCAATTAAAAATGTATTATACTATCCGATGAACCACGGAGGCTATTATGATTTATATCGGCCCGGCCGGCTGGTCGTACAAGGATTGGGAAGGCATTGTGTTCCCGACAAAAAAGCCCACAGGCTGGAACCATTTACGTTACCTGAGCTCATTTTTTAATACCATCGAAATCAACAGCTCGTTTTATCGACCGCCGACTGCCAAAAACGCATCACGCTGGGTTGACCTGGTTGCAGAAAATCCGAATTTTCAATTCACGTTTAAACTGTGGCAGGAATTTACCCATTCACCTGCACTCACCATCGATCCGGGAAAAATCGAGATGGCATTGGAAGGGATTTACCCGCTCTGGCGTGAAAATCGACTCGGCGCGATTTTGATTCAATTTCCCTGGTCATTCAAATATTCGACCGAGTCATTGGATCGATTACTCACGATTGCCCGCACGTTTCATGAATTTCCGTTAGTGGTAGAAATCCGGCACTCCTCGTGGAATCAATCTGTGTTTTTTGATTTTCTGAAAACACACCGGATCGGATTCGCCAATATTGATCAACCGGTAATCGGGGAATCTATTCCGCTGACGGATTATGTCACCTCCAGCATTGGGTATGTTCGGTTGCATGGCCGAAATTACCAAAACTGGTTTCATCAAGAGGCAACGGTAGCGTCACGTTATGACTATTTATATGGAGAAGATGAAGTTCGCGAGATTCTGGATTCGATTGAAGAACTCATCACCAATAGCCCGAAAGCATTTATGATTTTCAACAATCACTATCGCGGGCAGGCGATTGCCAACGCGTTGCAAGCGATGTTTTTTATGGATGGGGAGAAGAAAAAAATGCCGGGGGATTTATTGCATTTTTATCATGTGCTGGAGCCGATTGCTGAATTGGAAAAAGAAAGCGGCGATCAGATGGCATTATTTTAGGCGACCGCTATATCCAATTTCAATTCAAGACAATTTTGTAAAGGGGCTGTATCAAAAGTCAAAATTCGTATAATTTCTTCATGCTGAGCGAAGTCGAAGCATGTTGTTTTATAGTAAGTTATCATCCTTCGACTACG
>JAFGDW010000226.1 GCA_016931935.1 Candidatus Zhuqueibacterota bacterium
GGCAACAGTCTCTTGGTATTCAACGAAATTATGTCTGCTGTAACGTCCGGCCTTCGACAAGCTCAGGCCTCGGTTCTGAACATAAATTGCTGATTTATATACATAATCATTATAATTTTAATGAGGCAGGAAATTTCTGGTGCTACTATTAACTTAAAAATAAGAGGAATGCATATCAAATCGGGGCAATGTGTGAAATACGACAATACGAATGCTACATGACTAACTACGTCCTTCAGGACGCAGAAAATGCGCAAAAACATATTGGGCTTTAGCCCCTAAATTATTATAAGTTATGGGCTGAAGCCTAATTCGATTTTTGACTCTCCACCACCATAAATGGTAGTGTTAGTCAATCTGGCTCTTTCAATCCTTTTGTGTCTAAAATATGATATAAACTCAAAATAAAAAGGCAATGCGTTTCATTGCCTTTGGCAGAACTATCCATTTTTTTATGATTGAACGTGGTTACGATCCCTGCACATTATCGACAAACGTGTTTTGGGTTGAACCATCATCACTGGATGTTTCAAGTTGAAATCCAAAATGCTCGGCATTTTTGTGGATGATAATAGACGCAATAATTTTAGGAATATATTCACGGGTTTCTTTTGGTAGTGCGCGTTTACGGAACAAATACCAGAAATCACGGTCTTCAAGCGGATTGTATACTTTTTTAAGTTGATACCTTACAATGCCATCGCCAACATTATATGATGCAAGTGCAAGCAAAACCGATTTCTTACCAAATACGCCAATTAAATCGAGCAAATATTCACTGGCAGCTATTGTTGATTTGAGCGGGTCCTGCCGTTCATCGCGATATTTATTTATGCGCAAGCCATATTCGCGTGCTGTGGGTACCATAAATTGCCACATGCCGGCTGCACCAGAACGCGTATTGACGGCTTCCGGATTAAAGCCGCTTTCAACCATCGCAATGTATGCAAGATCGACCGGGAGATTTTTTTCCGCCAACACCTGCTTAATCATCGGTAAATATCGATCGCCCCGTTTCAGGCTTCCCAATGTGTGCGAGCGTTTTGTACTGACCATATCATTAATTGTCTTTGCAACCTCACTGGCAAATAGCGGCGGTACAATGTAATTTTCTTCACCAAACTCGGCCATTATTTCTTTAATACCGCGAATAACAATATCACGCTCGCGTTTTTCCGGCAACTCTTTGGAAATAATTTTTGCTTTACGAATCAGTTGATTCAATTCTTTATTCAACCGTTCAAAATCCAAATCTTCCAATTCCCAACCAAGTGAATCCAGTTGTTGTTCGATATCAAGGATACGCCGGTCATATTTACCCTTCATTGTGGTCAGTTCGTTCAGTTCCTTTTCTTTTTCTGTCAGAATTACTTTGAGCGACGATGCAAATCCGACTGCCACTAATATGATAATCATTAACGTTGCAATTGCCGACCACAGACGAGTTGTTTTTTTCCGGGTTGACGCAATTTCTTCATTGCGTCGTCGTAACGTCGCGGTTACTTTGGCAACCAAAAATGATAAATCGACCGGCTTTTCCAAATAATCATCAAATAACTTACTTAAGCCGTCGGTTTTTAGCTTCTGGGTGCCTCGTCCCGTAATAACAATGAACGGAGTGGCTGCAATTTCTTTATCCGCTCGCACCGCTTTACAGAACATCTCCCCATCCTGATCCGGCATCATATAGTCAGAAATGATTAAATCCGGAAGTTCAGCTCGCGCTTTGGTCAAGCCGGTACGGGCATCGTTAGCTTTGATAACCTCATACCCCGCTTTTTTCAGCGTTACTTCGAAAAGCTGACATATTCGCGGATCATCATCAACGATGAGCACTTTTTGCATATAACCTCCTAAACTTCTTTCTCAACACTTTTTCTCTCCGCGCTTAACAGGAGAGTTATATCCTGACCCGTTCCATCCGCCGCACAACAGCATTAACTTTGGCAACCAGGTAAGGCATATCCACCGGTTTTTCCAAATAATCATCGAACAGTCGGCTCAGCCCGTCTGTTTTTAATTCATCGTTCCCATTACCCGTAATCACGATAAAATGTACGGACGCGATTTCATCGTGATCACGAACTGCCCGGCAAAACTGACTGCCATCCTGATCCGGCATGGCGAAATCCGAAATTATAATATGCGGATGTTCTTCCAGCGCCAGTTTTAATCCTTCAATCGAGCTTGTCGCTATAAGTACCTGGTACCCGGCATTCTTCAATGCCGATCCAAACAATTGACATATCTGTAGATCATCATCAACAATTAGAATTTTATGCATATGTTCCCCTCACATCGTTCAGCAAATATTAACACCGCGTTAAAAATATCGGCACAATGTTAAATTTATTTATGATATTTTTCTGCTCAGTCACAATTTTTATCCGGTATATATATTTAAACTTGAAAGATAGATCAGAATTTGCTAAATTTAGTTGATGGCAGCGGGGATTCGCTCAATATGAATTGACTACGATGCACTCCGGGAACACCTAAGTTAATTATACTCAAAACATCGCACAAAAATAGAAAGTGAGAACAGACATTATGTGTGGCATTGTCGGCATCATCAATTCGGAAAATCCATCAGACAGCCGCTCCATAATCAAGCAAATGGTAGCTACGTTAAATCATCGAGGGCCGGATGAGTTTGGTATATATTTTAGCGTGCGCGCTTGTTTGGGACATACCCGATTAAGCATTATCGATCTCTCTACAGGAAGTCAACCGATACATAATGAAGATAAAACCATGTGGATCATTTACAATGGTGAGGTGTTTAATTATCCGGAATTACGTAAATTGCTTGAATCAAAAGGCCACCGGTTTTACACAACATCGGATACGGAAGTGATTTTGCATGGATATGAGGAGTTTGGTGAGCAGGTACTGTCACATTTGAATGGGCAGTTTGCGTTTGCAATTTGGCACAAACCGTCCAATGAACTATTTCTCGCACGCGATCGCCTGGGTATCAGGCCTGTTTTTTATGCACTCCATAAAAATGAACTCATTTTTGCTTCAGAAATAAAAGCTATCCTCGCGCATCCGAACATGTCAGCCGAGATTGATCCGTTTGCGCTGTCTCAGATATTTACATTTTGGACAACGCTTTATCCTCGTACTGCCTTTAAAAATATCCGGGAATTACCGCCCGGACATTTTCTGCGCTTTAAAAATAATAACTTGAAAATTCAACGCTACTGGCAACTTTCATTTCCAGATATTGGAGATTATGACGATCAGCCGCTGTCGTTTTGGAGTGAACAGCTACGCGAATTGCTGATAGATGCTGCCATTATCCGGCTTCGCGCCGATGTGCCGGTGGGCGCGTACTTGAGCGGCGGGCTTGATTCTTCGGTTATTACAGCTATTATTCACAACTACACTCAAAATCGTATGAACACGTTTTCCATCAGCTTCGCGGAAAAGGCGTTCGATGAGAGTAGTTATCAGCATGTGATGTCCAAGCATCTCGGCACCGAACATAACGATCAACCGATCGCCAATCAAACGATTGCTGATAACTTTCCACGCACGATTTGGCATACGGAAAAACCGGTGCTTCGAACTTCTCCTGTACCAATGATGCAACTCTCCGAGCTCGTACGGAAGCATCATTTTAAAGTGGTGCTCACTGGCGAGGGCTCCGATGAAATACTCGGGGGATATAATATTTTTAAAGAAACGATGGTCAGACGATTTTGGGCGAAATCGCCATCAAGCACAGCACGCCCAATGCTGTTGCAGAAGCTGTATCCATATCTGGCGGTTTCATCGAAACAGGTACAATTGTTTACGCAACGCTTCTTTTCTCATCGGCTACTTGAAACTGATCACCCAACCTATTCACATTTTATTCGATGGCGAAATTATGAAAAAATAATTCAATTTCTCAGTCCGGAAATGAAAGCAATGGTAGAAAATTATGATCCGGTTGCGGAATATGTGGATACATTGCCCGCGAATTTTCACGCCTGGCACCCGTTCTGTAAAGCACAATATATTGAAATCGATTTGTTTATGGCTGGCTATCTGCTATCGTCTCAGGGCGATAGAATGGGGATGGCAAATTCGGTGGAGGGCAGGTTTCCGTTTCTCGATCATCGGTTGGTGGAATTTTGCAGTCGGATTCCTGTGAAATACAAACTACGTGGCTTAAACGAAAAATTTATTTTAAAGCATACGTTCAACGACCTGTTGCCCGCTTTAATTGTAAGACGTTCCAAGCAACCATATCGTGCGCCAATTTCACAATGCTTTTATTCAGAAAACAACAATTCGTATCTGAATAATCTGTTTGTTGATGATAAAAATACATGGTCACTTTTTTCACGTCATGCTGTAAAACACCTGTTGAATAAATGGAAATCGACAAACGGCCGGCTGTCAAGCGAAACAGATAATATGGCATTTATTGCAATTCTATCAACTGCACTTTTGCAGGATATATTTGTGGGAAAAAATATGATAACCAGCCGGAATTCCGTATCAGCGCCGTATAACATTGTCATTGAGGATGATTAATTTAAAATTATGAATATTGCAGATCAAAAGCGCTACCTTATCATCCACGCGGATGATGGCGGCTACGATATTCAAAAAAATAACGCCATTATCAGCTTGTTTAAACACCAACGAATTACCAGTTGCAGCGGTATGGTGCCGGCGCCACACTTCCGCGATTTCGCAGAACAAATGCGAGCGCGCCCGCAGGCGGATATTGGTGTGCATATTACCTTGACGAATGCATTTCGTTCTCTGGAATGGAAGCCGGTATTGCCATCGGAAAACGTACCATCGTTGGTCGATGATCGGGGTTGTTTTCACTCCAAAGCTGATTTTAGCAAACATGTTCAGGCAGTTGACATCGCAAGGGAAATTCGTGCGCAAATTAAAACCTTCCTCGCCAGCGGTCTTACCCCGAGTCATGTGGATTGCCATCAGGGTGTGGTGTTTCAGCAGGATCAATTTTTGATCGAATATGCGACCATTGCTCGAGAATTCGGATTGCGGCCATTTTTGCTTCGCTGGAACAAGTTTAGTCAGTCGATGATTGCTGCCCAGAATTTATCGTTACCTGAAAACATTGTTCGAGGCATTACGGCACGAGGTCCGGTACTCGATTCTTTGATTATGCTTCCCCAGGATGGCGCTCCACAATCCCAACGGGAAGCGACATACCGTATGCTATTTAAGGCGCTTCCGCCTGGTTTATCAAAAGTGATTATCCATCCCGAAATGCCAGCGGATAATCATCAGCAGGACGATGCGTCCGCAATCTCCCGTTATGCTGACTATACGATTTTTATGCACGACAACATCCATGACTTCCTTAATGAAAACGATATTCTACCAGTTAGCTGGGGTGAGTTTCCGATTAAATAAAAATACCCTGACATAGCAATTTTGTTACCGAAACATCATATCATCGGTAAAAAATCTGCTTGCTAAATTCTCCCCAAAAATGTATATTTTTATTGAATAAGCCGGAGGCACATATGGGAAAGTATCAATTTTTACACACGGGGAATTACGTTAAAATTTTGCTTCACAACATCCCGGAAATTCCGGGGGTAATTGCAAAAATAACGGGATTATTGGCTAATTGCAACATAAACGTTTTGACGCTTCGTCATTCCGTTCGGACGGTTGAAAAGGGGGATATTGCATTTACGGTCAGCAAGGACAATGCGGATGAAGCCATTCAACTGATGGAATCGAATAAATCCGAGATTGGCGCTTCGGAAATTACCGTAAAACGCGATTTGGCACTCGTGTTTATCCGCGGTGATGAAATTGAGCATGTGTCGCATTTCATTTCGGATATTTCCAAAGCCTTCAGTGAATATGATGTGGATTTTGATTCGTTAACTGTTTCCGCGGACGGGATCACATGCATTCTACCAGACGACCAGTACAATCAGGCCATGCATGCGTTTAATAAAATGTTTGTGGATGACCCGATTATTTCGCCGATTTAATTACCTTCAGAACATTTGTATTTGTATTTTTATTATTAATTTTGAGTCATCTTCAGAAATAAGGCAATTTACCTTTGATGAACTCGTAAAAAGTCTAGCGCACCCATTTAAACCACATTATATTGTGTATTCATGTCGAATTATTGTCTATATATTGTGGGACAAAGAATTTTTTTAGACTTTTTACGGAAGCGTCACCTTTAACTTTTCATTTTTTAGCGTTTTGCTAATAGCCAAAAGCTAATAGCAAAACGAATGTTATATGAAAGAGCCCATTCTAAAAACCGCGAATTACGCGAATGGACGCGAATAGAAATTTATTAAGTCTTATAAAAACAATGCGCCGAAGGACGCA